>JAFGUQ010000046.1 GCA_016938455.1 Clostridia bacterium | reverse complement strand
TGAGGGGCAGCAGCTACTCCTCGCTTGATGTGATAAATATTAAGAAAGGGAAAGAGTAGTGGGCTGTCTACTCGACGGATGACAATGCAAACTGAAGAGTTGTTTACTCTAGTCAAACAAATACAAGCTAAAAAGTGTGAAGAACAAACTATTGAGGTAAAATCTGCAAGTGGAGGATGTCCGACAAAGCTATTTGGTACTTTATCTAGTTTTTCGAACCAAGATAATGGGGGTATCATCGTTTTTGGCCTGGACGAGAACAAGGACTTTGAAGTTGTTGGTGTGTATGATCCACATGACATACAGAAAAAAGTAACTGAACAATGCAAGCAGATGGAACCGGTTATAAGACCATTATTTACAGCCTGTTTAATAGATAATGCTGTTATAATATCGGCTGAAATTCCCAGTGCTAATCCTGACAAACGCCCTGTTTTCTATAGAGGCGTTGGAAGAATGAAGGGGTCATATGTTCGTGTTGGAGAATCAGATGAACTCATGAGTGAATATGAAATTTACAGCTATGAGGCTTTTCGTAGAAGAATAAGGGATGACTTAAGAAAGGTTGAAAACACAAAACTGTCGTTATTAAATGCTAAACGGATTGAAAGCTACATAGATGAAGTGAAACATAACCGCAGTAATCTCGCTGATGTGGCATCAGATAATGACATTCTTGAGCTAATGGGTGTAACAAGTGATGGTGTGCCTACACTTGCCGGGCATATGGCTTTTTCGCTTTACCCTCAGGCAATTTTTCCGCAGCTATGCATAACAGCTGTTGTTGTTCCGGGGAATTCAATGGGTGAAACTGGTGAAGAAGGTGAAAGGTTTCTGGCTAACAATCGCATAACCGGCTCTATTCCAGATATGCTGGAAGATGCAGTTGACTTTGTTCGTAGAAACGGCAGGGTAAAGACAATCATCGACGATGAAGGGAAAAGGCTGGACAAACCGGAATTCCCTACAAAAGCAGTAAGAGAAGCTATTTTAAATGCCCTTGTACATAGGGATTACAGCATTCATACAGAAAGTGTCCCAATCCGTATTGTTATGTACAGCAACAGGATGGAAATAGTAAACAGCGGAGGATTATATGGTAATATATCCATTGATTCTTTGGGTAAAGTCAGACCAGACACCCGTAATGTAACTCTTGCTAATATTCTGGAACTGATGTCTATAACAGAGAATAGATATTCCGGGATTCCTACAATTAGAAAAGAATTTAAAAAGGCAAATCTTCCCGAACCAGTTTTCTTAGTAAAGCGAGGGGAGTTCATTGTGGTTTTTAAAAATACTTTCGAAACTGAAAATGTGAATTTTAAGAATAAGGATTTACCCACAAAATTGATAGAGTTTTGCAGTGTTCCGCGTACACGAGAGGAACTTATAAAATTTACGGGATTTTCACAATATTACACAATGTCAAAAATTATTAAACCGTTGGTAAATGAGGGCAAGATAGGCCTTACAATGCCTGATAAACCTAAAAGTCAATATCAAAAGTATTTTACTTTGATCTAAAAGAGATGAAAACTAATAGGGTAGTGTTTATTCGTTGAGATATTTAGGTTCAAATATCTTGGAAGAGATTTGATTATAAGCATGAAACCATTGCTTTTAAAAATCATCTTGGGAGATAAACTTGAAAAATGATTCACCCATTGAAGAGAGAACCGTCTGATCAGGAGGCTATCTGATAATAAATAAGGTTAAAAAAAGGACCCGATGACCGGGTCCTTGCTATTACATGCCGCTCATTTTCCCGATAAAGAGAATAGAACCGTCTGTCTTATCTGAGATAATATAGATGAAAGGGCGGTTGGCTTCAAATACCTTAGGGTCCATAGGCATGGCAGTCAGTGTGATTTCACCTACTGTACTGGCAGCGGCTTTTGTTCCGGTTTCATCCACCTCAATTACAGCCTTATGAAGCACATTGCTTAAAAAGATGTTATCGGCAATTCCGCTTAAGTCCGCATTATCTGTAAACACTTCACTGATACCAAGGTTTTTCAATTCCTGATTAATGTTTTTAATGCCATATTCTATTTTGAATTTTGGAAGCATCAGTGTGACTTCTTCTTTATTATCGGATAAAACACCGTATCTGAGGTTTTCCCATTTCCGGCTGTCGAGGGTTTTAATATAGTCATTGATATCAGTTCCTTCAGGAGGAAGAATCAGATACATTGACACTTCACCTTCACCATAGGGGACTTCAATGATTTTTTCATTGTTTTTTTCCCCATAGAAGAAATCATCTTTCATGTTCATCATATCAACTTTACTGGTGGTGCCGTCACTGTTATGAAAATCAGAAGCAGCTGTTCTTTCCGGATTGAAAGGTGTCTGCCATTTACCGTCAAAATAAATGGTGTTAATCAGATACATCACTACATCAGGGGGGATTGGAGGATCAATCATTTTTGTGATCATTCCCTTTGTGGCATTGTCAATCCACTTATTAATGGTATCTGCCGCTTTTTCATCACTCATGTCTATTGACTGCACAAAAGCATCATATACATACTTTGCTGAATCAATATAATCGCTTTTCACAGAGAAACCATCTCTGATCCATATGGAATTATTAACATCAATTTCAATGTTCCTGTCAATGCTCATAAGCCTTTCTCTTAAATAAAGCTGACCATTCTGCAGTGCTTCATCACTGATGCCGTCATAATAAAGCGCATCTGCTAATTCATTTTTTGTCTGATTGTCTGCACCATGGTAAATCATGGAAAGAACCGTGGAGATACTGTAAGGGGAGATAAAGACATTTTTATCAGCATCTGTCTGATTGATCTGGTTGAATATATCAAATGCAAATGAAGTGTTGGCGCTGTTGACATCCATACTTTTTTCTGCGGCATAAACACTCTTTAATTCACTTTGCTTATCATTGCTGCATGAAACAACACCTGCTAAAAGAATGAATATGGTTATCATACATAATATTTTTTTCATTTTAATCAAATCCTTTCACTGTTTATATCATTTAAACGAAAATAAACAGTGAAAGGTTTCATTGATTTAATTTTTTGAGGGAGAGAGTGCAATGGAAATGAACAGTTTAATCACTTTGACAATAAGCCCGATGATAGTTCCGACCAGAGCAAAGATCAACACAAAGTCAAGAGAGTAATTGAGCAGTTCAGCTAAGGGAGTCAGGCTGTTCGCAACATCAGAAGAAGTATTTGAAAGCAGAAGATTCATATCGACAAGTTCAGGTCCTTTAATCATCATAGTCAGTATGCCGATTGAAAGAAGGTTTGTGAAAATGTCAAAAAGTCTTGTCTTGACATTCCACTCTCGCTGAATCAGGCAGAAAATCTGAAAAATCAGGCTTATGATCCATACGGCATTCCAGAATGGCAGATAAGTTATGATTGCTTCTTGTGAGAATATCTGAACAAATTTCCATGGTTCTCCAAATGTTTCCGTGTAATAGATGCCCAGTTTTTCTGCAAAGAAATTAAAGATAATGATTGCAATAATGGTAAATACAATCCCGACAACGCTTTCTCCGATGGTTATTTTCTCTTTTTTATTTGGAACTCTGGGTAAATCCTTAGGTTTCCAGTCAACGGAAGCCATGGTGTCTTTCAGACGATAACCAGGTGCATTTCGTTCAATAAGATAGAATATCACTGTCACAAATCCAATAGCGGTAATCACTCCGGTGAGTACAGAGGGAATCAATCCCAAAATTTCCAGAAAGAATTTCCCGATGGTCAGTTCAGGCTGAAATAAACCGACAATAAAACTCACTAAAAGGCCCAGTGTCACGGCTCCGGAAACTATTTTTATCACCAAATAATAGGTGTTGATTAATTCAGGTCCAATCAGATGCCCCGGATTTTTCTGATAACCCATAGCGACTTCCCAGGGAGGTCCGAATACTTTCAATACTTCTTCAATCTCGCTTTCACTGTAATCACTTTTCTTGCCGAACTTATCTTCCAGCATATCAAATATGGCAGATTCAAGCTCTTTTTCAATATCTTCATGTTGTTTTCTGGGAACTCTTTTCCCGACGGCAAATACATACCTTTTAATTAATTCCATTATTCTTTCCTCCTCCTAATCCAAAAGGCTATTAATAATCTTAATATTGCTTTTCCATTCTCCTATCAAGTCAGCCAGGAACTTCCTGCCTGATTCACTTAGCACATAGTATTTTCTTGGTCTGCTGTCTTCGATTTCCCAGTCACTTTTAAGAAATTCCTGTTTTTCTAACCTTCGTAACAGGGGATATAATGTGCTCTGGTCAATCAGAAAACCTTTACTGTGAAGTACCTGAATCAGCGAATAACCGTACATTGGCTTATCAAGAGCACTTAATACACCTAAAACCAGTGTACCTCGCCTCAGTTCTGAAATGGCACTATCTAAATACTTCTGATATTCACTCATGTTACTTTTTCCTTTCATAATGACATTATACTGTACGGCATACAGTATTGTCAATATGATTATATAATAAAATTAATATTATTTTA
>JAFGUQ010000045.1 GCA_016938455.1 Clostridia bacterium | reverse complement strand
TCAATGGATGAAATCGATAGAGGTAGAAATGGTATCAAGCATATGAATATAAGGGACTTTTTATTGATGGAGCAATTTTAAACACAGGAAATACAAGATTAAATTTTATGTATGGTTGAGTCAAAGACAACTATTGCGTTATTGGATTTTTAAGTGCTCGTGGTATGATTTAAATAGAATATATCATCAGGAGGATGCTATGCTACATTTAGCTGAGAATTTAAAAAAACATCGTATATTAAAGAACCTTACACAAGAAGAGGTGGCGGAATATTTGAGAATTACACCACAGAGTGTTTCTAAATGGGAACGTGGAGAATCGTATCCAGATATAACGCTTTTACCTGCACTTGCAAATATTTTTGAAACAAGTATTGATTTGTTAGTAGGCATGGATGCAATTCGGGCTGAAAAAACACGGTTTAACATTCATAAAAAAGCTGTTGAGTATCAAAGAAAAGGAGATTATGATTCGGCTGAAAAAACATATCGTGATGCACTCCTGATATATCCCAATAAACCTGGGATGATTTTAGGGCTTGCAAGTACGCTTGCACTAAAAGAAAATACTAAAGAGGCGATTGAGCTTATGGAAAGAGGATTACCTATTTCCATCAATGAAAAGCAGAAATCTACTATACGTGCAACTTTGTGTTTTTTATACTTGAAAGCTGGAAACTTTGATAAAGCAAATAGATTAGCATCAAAACTTCCACATACAAGGGAAAGTCGAGAAGTCATTCAACCACTCGTTCAACAAGGATTGTCGATAGGTGAAATTAATGAGAATATAAAGCTCATTTTGCTTGGTGATGGAAAAGGAATTTGGTGATTTCTTAATATGCCAAGGATGCAGATCGTAACCCGCGACATTAAATTAGCTGAGATTTATTGTCGGTTTTAGAAAAATACCCACTTTCCATACAAAGCAAGAATGTTAACTGTGACAATTTAAATTAAGGGAAAAAATCGAGTCTTTAAGTGTTAGCTTTCTTGTTCGGCATAGACAATACTAAACAAAAAACCCTGAAAACAGGGTTTTTTAATGCATAAATAACACCTAATATGGATGGTAGCATTAATTACACTGTATCGACTGGGATAAAAATATCCATGACTGTAACACCATCTACTGTTTTCACTTCCTCAAGGCAATTGACATTGACACATTCAGTGCAGACTGTATCTTTAAAATCATGGTCCTCAAGCCAGCTGACCAGAAAGCGCCATCCAGTGCCGATTCTCTCAAACGGATCACCAAACGGATCTGAAATCCTGATTGAAGCATACCGATATGCCGGAATGTTCTTTATTGTGATTTCTGTTCCCTCAAAATCAAACTTTGCTGCATCAGGGAGTTTCTTCAGCATTTCATTGTTGATTGAAAGCCAATACTCATAACCTCTATGCTTCTTCACATCTTCAGTTCCTTCAACAGGTGAATCAAATCCGAATGTTCTGAGAACTTCAATTCCATATGTTTTGGAAAGACGGTTCATGATACCGATAATGGCATCTTCCGGTTCACTTCCTATTGCAGTACCGCTTATCACCGTCATGTTTTCTATGACTTCATAATGTACATCGCTTAAATACTGTTTCATTTTCATTATTCCTTTCTTTTCTATACCTTGTTTCACTTTTTCAAATGCAGGAGGAAATCCTGATAAAATCCTGTCTTCATCAACTTTAAGTTTCAGATCATAAATGATTAAGCGTCGTGTCTTCAACACATCATGATGCCTGAAGTAAGTGGGCGGATATCCGTATTCATTTACAATGGCTCTTGAAAAAGCTCTTTCTGACGAGTACCCTATTTCCAGAGCAATATCCAATATGCGTTTTTCAGTTCTCAACTCATCAAGTGCATACTCCAGCTTTTTCTTTCTTACATACTCCATGACAGAGAATCCTGTATAGATGCTGAACATATGATTGAAATAATATTTTGAAAATCCTATATGCCTTGCTATCATGTCAAGACTGAGCTGCATATCAATGTGTTCATCGACAAAATCAATTGCTTTTTGAAGCTGCTGCTTCATGCTGGAACCCTCCTGTTATCTGACCGGTCACTATGATTATATAATATATTCTCTTTCCTGACAGGACATTTCGTGCTTTGTTCCAGAAAAAAGCATGAAGAGAAAACCTGATATATCAATTAAAGATGTGATGTTTTATTTCTCATATGACATAAGCAATCGACCTATACACTTATCTCTAAAAGAAAAAATTAGCATAAATGTTTATATGGCATTAGATTATTTCTCTCCTGTAAACAAAGTATAAAATGCATATGTTGCATATGGAATTGTATAATACAGATGATTCTGTTATATTCTTGTCAATTATTTGATATTATTGAGTCAGTAATATCAGGAAAATAAATTCAAAGCAAAATAATGTGAACAGAAAGCTTACAAATCTTGTTTAGTCTGCATCAAAAAGGAGATATCAGTTATGTATAATGAAAATTATGAAGGGAAAAACACACAAAAAGAAATATCATCATTTTATTGATTGTCATGGTTTTCTTAGGAAGCTTTTTAGCTTATCATATTATTTTTCACTATACACCTGGAAAAACCTATTTTACATTATCCTATACATCTGATCTTGTACGTAAAAATGAGGTTATTAATATTGATGATCAGGGGTTCCTTACCTATGAATATGCAAAAGAGACTGATAACTATATCTACTTTTCAACTCAGCTTTCTCAAGAACAAGTGAAAGAAATATTTAATTATTTTATAAAAGCGAATAAGTACTATTTCATTAAAGCAAAGTATACTTATTATAATACTAGTAAATATAACCCTGATACTGGCTTACCTGCCAAAGACAATATAACACCAAGCAATAACTATTTTAATATCACCTACAATAAAATGAGCAGGGAAGTCGGTGGTCGCAATGCCATTACCACAAAACGATTTAAAGCATTACATGATTTTTTACTTAACTATATCAATGAGTAATCATGTAGTTCGATTTCTTAAAGATCAAATTACTGATAGAACTGAGAAACAAAAAAATATTTGATGCTCTTTGAATATGCGAAGTTGCCTCAGTTAAAAATCAGTATTAGAGGGAATATTAAAAAGGGATAAAATTTTCTGAAGTTGAGGAATAAATTGAGTTAGATAGAATAAGGTTTGCTTATTATAACCTGAACACCTCTATCGGGAGCGTTAATGGATATCTATATGCAATAGATATAAAAACAGGGTTGGAAAAGTGGAAATTTGAGACATATGGCAATATTCTATCTTCACCGGTTATATCAGAAGGGGTTGTCTATATTGGAAGTCATGACAGCTATCTATACGCATTAAAATAATCAAATAACATTTGACAATCACAAAATAGAATAATATAATACTCCTCTAGCGTTTTTTGAGGTAGGGAGATAAAATGACAAAAATTTTAAATAATTTCTTTTTAAATCATTCAGTTGTCATTTTATCAGTTAAATAACACTTAAATAGTATCATATCTGACAGCACTGATTGATTTTGGTGTTTTTTGCTGCGGGGAGGATTTTTTATGATTGAATTAAAAAGCATATGCAAAACTTTTAAGGTTGCAAGGCGTAATGCTGGCTTAAATGAGGCAGTTAAAGCTCTTTTTCACAAAGAATATGAATATATCAAAGCACTTGACAATGTCAGCTTTCATATCAATGAAGGTGAGATGGTAGGGTATATAGGACCTAACGGTGCTGGGAAAAGCTCTACTATTAAGGTCATGAGCGGCATCTTGAATCCTGACAGCGGAGAATGTGTCATCAATGGCAAAATCCCCTGGAAAGACAGAATCAGCCATGTTCGTGATATAGGCGTTGTGTTTGGACAACGTTCACAGCTTTGGTGGGATGTTCCTGTCATTGACAGCTTTATGTTGCTTAAAGAAATTTACAAGATAGAAGAAAAAGCATATCAAGAAAACTTTAATGAGCTTGTTTCATTATTAAATATTGAAACGATCATTAGAACCCCTACAAGACAGCTTTCTTTAGGTCAGCGCATGAGGTGCGAAATTGCAGCCTCCCTATTACACAATCCTAAAATACTGTTTCTGGACGAACCAACCATCGGGCTTGATGCTGTATCAAAAATTGCTGTCCGTGATTTCATTACAAGAATCAACCGGGAAAGAAAAACAACAGTGATACTCACCACCCATGATATGCAGGACATAGAAGCTCTCACTAAACGTATTATTCTGATTGGTAAAGGCCAGATTCTGCTTGATGGCGATCTTAATTCACTTAAAAAGAAATATACCGGGCAAAAAACCATTACTGTTGAATATAGCGGTGGTGATATTGATTTGTGTGATGGATTGATTGTTGTTGAAGAGCAACAAGGAAGAGCAGTCGTTGCAGTTGATGCTGATTTGATTTCTGTTTCAGATGCCATTGCACAAATTTCAAAAACACCTGGAGTGACTGATATTTCCATTTCATCCATCAGTGCAGAGGAAATGGTGGTCTCACTTTACAAGGAGCATAATATATGAGAACTTACCTGTCTTTTTTCAGAATGAGATTTTTAAATGGACTTCAGTATCGTGTAGCAGCTGTCAGTGGTCTTGTCACACAGTTCTTCTGGGGAATCATGTTTATTTTCATCTGCGAAGCTTTCTATAAAAGCGGAGGGACCCCTTCAACTATTGCCTGGAATGATCTGGTAACATTCATCTGGTTACAGCAGGCTTTTCTTGCATTGATTATGCTGTATGACTGGGACTTTGAACTATTTGAGATGGTGACAAAGGGGAACATCTCTTATGAGATGTGCAGACCGGTTGACATTTATAAGCTGTGGTATGTAAAACTGTTTTCAAAGCGATTAGCCAGAGCTACTCTGAGATTTTCACCGATTATCATCATCGCCTCAATTTTACCCATGCAATACCGGATATCGCTACCTCAAAGTCCAAGTTCATTCATGCTGTTCCTGGTTTCATTAACATTAGGACTGATTCTGCTTGTGGCCATTTCCATGCTTATTTATATTTCTATTTTCAAAACAATGTCACCAGTCGGGTCAATGGCTTTTTTCGGACTCATGGGTGAATTTTTCGGAGGAATGACAATACCTATCCCACTGATGCCCTTATGGCTGCAAAAAGTATGCTATGCATTGCCATTTCGGTGGTGTGCTGATTTACCGCTTCGTGTCTATTCAGGTAACATACCGATAAACGAGGCGCTTACAGGGGTACTGGTACAACTGGGGTGGATTGTCTTGCTTGTCGGTTTCGGGTCATTTGCCATGAAAAAATGTATCCGTTTAGCTTTAGTGCAGGGAGGTTAATGAAAATGAAACTCTATTTCAAGTATATCATCATACTGCTTAAATCACAGCTTCAGTATAAAGCTTCATTTTATATGACTGTTTTCACACAGTTTCTGACGCCATTTACTGCTTTTGCAGGAATATATTTTCTGTTTGAACGGTTTGGCAGTATTGACGGATTCGGTATGTATGAAGTGTTTTTCTGCTTTGCAGTTATCGGAGTCTGTTTTTCTATATCAACGTGCTTTGCCCGTGGATTTGACTCTTTTCCCAATATGGTGAAAAATGCAGGGTTTGACAGAGTGCTAGTCAGACCAAGAGGAGTCATCTTACAGATATTAGGTTCGAACTTGGATTTGAAACGTATTGGTCATCTGATGCAGGCGATTATTGTCTTAATCATTTCAATAGTTGGCATTGGTATTTCATGGGATATCATGAAAGCACTGACTGTTTTGAATATGCTGATCGGTGGCAGCCTGATTTTCACAGGAGTATATATGCTGCAGGCGACAGCTGCGTTCTGGACGATCGATGGTCTTGAAGCAGCTAATGTATTAACACATGGAATGAAAGAATATGCAAGCTATCCTCTTTCTATATTCCCAAAATGGATTACTGCTGTCTTCACTTTCATCATTCCCTTTGGTGTCATTAATTATTTGCCACTTCAATATCTGCTTGGAAGAACAACCGGAAACGCTTTCTTTATGATGATGGTACCGTTAGGGGGGATTGTCTTCATTTTACCTTGCTTGCTATTCTGGAGGTTCGGAGTCAGGCACTACAAGTCAACAGGGTCATAGAAAGTGAATTATTTCAAAGTGTCAATCTTATCAAGTTCAATCCAGTATGAGTTATAACCAAGATGGATCTGTTGCAAAAACATGCTGATTTTATCAAAATCAAAACTTATCCCTTGTAAGTACTGTTTTTATGCAACACAAGAAACCATATTAATCAATTTTATTTCTTCTGTTACAGACTTTATGCCAGCTTGACCTTTCCGAAGCATAGTCATAGATTCTATATTTA
>JAFGUQ010000044.1 GCA_016938455.1 Clostridia bacterium | reverse complement strand
GGTGGCAGAACATATCTTGGTAAGATCATCATAGATAAAATGGAAGTCAGGGAGGAGTGGAAAACCCAGACTGTTAAAATAAATTTTGACACAGATGGAATGGGGGTAATGTACTACCTTGACAAAGAAGATTCCAACTACAGCCTGGTTCCCCATGCCTATGTATCAATGGGAGATATGGGAAGTTCCATTGTCCTGTCATTGATAGATGAAGGAGATGTCAATACACACATGCTTGCCAACAGCACCATGATTGCCGGACCCGCAGATGACCGCAGTGAAGCAGTCATGCTTTCCAATGAGCTCATGAAGAAGTATTTGGACAATGAAATAAAATGATTGCAAAAAAAACAATGCTGGAAGAGAACTTCATATTATATAATTTTCAAGCTGCAAAGAAAAATGAGCTTGGCATAAATATCTGCGCTCTGTTAGATGGTGATTACGCCATGCTTATTGACTCGGGATATAGGGAACACTGCAAAGATGTACTCGAGGATCTTGCCAAAGATGGGATCAGTGTTATAAAAGTTTTACCAAGTCATTTCCATCCGGACCATGTGGAAGGAATTTTATTAATTGATGAGCCAATAGTATTCGGCAACAATTTTGCAACTGAGACTCTGGAAAAATTCTATAGCAAAGAAGTTGTTAGGGTTATGTCTCCATCCAAAACAATTTCAGACGGAGACAAATTGCAATTTGGGAAGTTTACTCTCTCATTTGAATATGCACCGGGACATTCTGACTGCAGTATACTGATAGATATCAATGATAAGTATTTACACATTGGTGATATATATTTTAAGAGTGATGATGGCGTAGATGTTCTACCTTATGTTTTATGGGCTGGTGTTGAGGAGCATATTAAGTCGCTTGAAAGGATCTTAAAATATAAAGATAGAAGTTATCTGATTTCACATGGTAACTGTCCCTTGGAAATTGAAGAAATGAAAGAAGGCGTTGCAAATAGAATTACATACCTGAAAACACTTTTGGATTCCTGTAACACTGTTTCTGCAGAAGATGCCATATCAGAATGCTCAAAGCCATTCAACTTTCTTCATTGGCGAAAGGAAGTTATATAGGTAGTCCACAGTTTAATGAAAGACAGAAGTGATTTTCCCTGACGAGTTATGATATGACATTATCGCTGATGAACAACAACCTGGAATAAAAAATCTTGCAAATGCAATTGACATATATTATTATATATAAGGCCTGCGCCATTAGCTCAGTTGGCTAGAGCACCTGACTCTTAATCAGGG
>JAFGUQ010000043.1 GCA_016938455.1 Clostridia bacterium | reverse complement strand
TTATTTTGAACTATAGTTTAATGACAATGTTCCCTTTTTCTTGTATACTTCCTTCAGAGGTTATTAAGTCTAATCCTTGATGCTTTTTCAGGTGTATATCTTCCATGCTTAATAACCTCTTTTAATTTTCAAGTTTCTTTATATTAAATGGATCCGTGAGATCAAACCCTTCATGTTCTTCAATAAATTTTTCTAAAGTAATTCTTCTAATTTTTAAGCGCCCTATTTTTAGTGTTTTCAAATGCCCAGCTTTAATTAATTCATATACAAAATTTACATTAGTTTTTAGTATCTTAGCTGCTTCTGGAATTGTATAAATCAAATCTAGCTCCATAATAATTCTCCTAACCTTATCGTGTCTTTTTAAGACACTTTTATAGCAAAAATTTTTCCGAAAAATATTTCATCTATTTCTTCGCTGGTTAATTGATATCTTGTTTTAATTTTTGCAATTTCTTTTTGCTTGAACTCAGCACCATTTGTTTCATTTATTTTTGCTGAAAATCTTTGAGGTGAAATTCCAATTGCTTTTGATAATGTTATGTTTGTATCTCCATGTAGCACCATTTTAGATCTTAGTTTTTGAATATCCATTAGTTTCCTCCTTAGTGTTAGTGTCTTTTTAAGACACTTTTAATTTTATACGCTCAATCATATGTTGTCAACATGTAATTACCATTTTTAAGACACTTTTTATTATTTTATTGATGGATATTAACATTTATGTTACTATTAAGACACGAAAGAGGTGTTATTATGAATATGGGTGACCGAATCAGAATATTAAGGACATCTTTAGGAATGACTCAAGAGGAATTAGGCAAAATAATTGGCGTTCAAAAATCTGCGATTAGGAAATATGAGTCAGGTGCAATCGAAAACATTAAAAGATCTTCAATAAAATTACTTGCAGAAACTTTTAATGTAACACCTTCATATTTAATGTGCTTTGATGAAAAAGCTGAACAACAATCCTTGTCATCATTTAATATTAATAGTTTAGATGATTCTACTATGCATATCTGTAAGCTTTATCAACAATTAAATCAAGATGGGAAAAATAAATTATTAGATTATATGGAAGATTTATTGTCTGTAGAAAAATATAAAAAAAATAATAGTTCTTTTTCCGGCAGCAACCAAGAAGCAAAGTTAGCTTAAAAGCTTCTTTACAAAGAATATACAATTTTTTTGGGCCCTAAAAAAAATTGTAACATAAAACTTAAATTTTATATAGTAAATTTAATAATATAGGAGGTTAGCTATGGAAGGTCATGTTAGAAAACGTGGAAGCAAATGGTATTATAGCTTTGAAGCATCTAGTATTGATAACAAAAGAAAACGAATTGAAAGAGTTGGTGGAAGAACAAAAAAGGAAGCTGAAGCTGCTCTAAGAATCGCAATTCAAGAATTTGACAATGCAGGAGTTCATTTTGATATATGTAATATATCTGTTACTGAATATTATAAATTTTGGTTTGACAATTATGTGTTTATAAATTGTAAGTACCAAACACAAAGAAATTATCAAAGTATTATTAAGAACCACATAATTCCTTCTTTAGGTCTTTATAAACTACGTTCAATTACTCCGTCTATTTTGCAAGAATTTGTAAACTCAAAATTTAATAATGGATTTAGTAAAAACCATTTATTGGGAATAGTTAATGTAATAAATAATTCTATGAAATACGCAGTTTATCCTTGTAAATTCATTAGGGATAATCCGGCACTATACCTTGTTTTTCCTAAATATGATCATGCAAAAACATCTCAAAACCTAAAAACTATTACAAACGATGAATTTAATAAAATTATAGAGCTATTCCCTTTTAAAACAATTTACTATATCCCTCTTATGATTGGTTACCATACAGGTTGTAGAATAAGTGAAGTATTAGGTCTTACATGGAATGATATCGATTTTAACAATAATATTATAAATATTGATAAAATACTTTATAAACATGATAATTTCTGGTGTTTAGGATCTACAAAAACAAAAACTTCTGTAAGAAAGATAAAAGTTGGTTCCACTTTAATTAAAGTTTTGAAGCAACAAAAAAAATGGCAACTTGAATGTAGAATGTTATATGGTGAATTATATAGAAGATATTTTGAAATGGATGAATTTATTAAATCTAAGAAAATCAGAAAAATTCAAGAAGTAGCATCAACAAATTTCGAAAAACATAATAGTGATCTAGAATTTATTTGTGTTAAAGAAAATGGGCAATTAGTAAATTCTGATATTTTTAAATATGGACCTTCTGTCATAAAAAAGAAATTAAATATCGACTTCAATTTTCACTCACTTCGTCATACTCATGCAACTATGCTAATTGAAAACGGAGCAAATATTAAGGATGTTCAGACCAGGTTAGGCCATTCTTATATTTCTACAACATTAGACACATATTCACATGTTACTGATAAAATGTCTGAGAAGTCTGTAGCAATTTTTGAAGAAGCAACAAAATCTACTAGCAAACTTTAATTAGTAATTTGCCTACTATAATCATTTTATGTTGGCACATCGTAGGCAAATAAGCTTTATTTTATTGTTTTTACCTTATTAATCCCCTAATTATAGCCTTTCTACAAAAACATGGCTGACATCACAGCCATATCCCCGATTTCTTCATATGTATGAATCACAGTGGCAACATAGGCCTTTTCATATAGAACAGTAAATACGGGAAGTAAAATAAAAATCAATACTGCAGTAATAATAACCACCTCACTTACTCCGATTCCTCTTCTGTCTGATAAAATCTTCAATTGATTACCTTCCTCGCCACTGCAAGCCTTCTGTATTCCATCAGGTATTCCTTATGATCTCTTGAAAAGATACCTGATATGGTGTTTATGGTATACTTCACCTTAATGAATAGTTCCATTGTTTCTCCGAATTTTGCCATCAGCGGTGCACTGACGATTATGTCTGTAAATTCTTTCTCGGCAAGCTGACTGTTCAGTTCAAGAATATCATCTGCAGTCAATCCTCCATGAAATTCCATTTTCATGAGGTAATTCCTGCAAATATCTCTGAATTCAATATTTGCTGACAATGGCAGAAACATTTCCACCATGAATATAACCAGCACCATAGTGATGACCAGTATGACAGCTGAAACTACTACTCTCTCTCCCATTATGCAGCAGGGAAAATACTGGTTGAGACTGTATTAGTAAACCATGTTTTCATATCTGTCATTATTCCTTCAGAAAAATTCCTGAATCCTGGAATCACCACAAATGCTGCTACCAGCAAAACAGCGACAATGCCTATGACTTCGTATAATCCGAATCCTGCATCGTTGTTCAAATACCTCATTGCTTTTTTTAATACCTTCTTCATTTCTACCTCCTTCTTTCTATGAAAAAATACTTTTTAGTGCATCCTGCACGTCCATGTACATGGGGACCATAATCATGATGACAATGATGGCACAGAAAACAATTGCAGTAATCATGCTTTTTGTTTTCATCCCATCTGTCGCTCTTTGCAAATAGGAAAAATATCGATTGAACATCAATTGCTCCAGCCTTTCAGTAACTCCGATGTTTCCGCCTTCAAATGCTATGTTTTCTATGAACATCGCGAAACTTGAGGCTTCCTGAGTCCTGATATATTTTTTTATATATTCTGAAGCCGACTTAGGATTCAATGTAAACTGATATGCTGCACAAGCTTTTCTTAGCACTTCAAAAAGTTCCTTTTCTCCCACGATTTCATGTATGCTGAGCAAAGCGTCTTTTGGCAGAACACCTGCTTCAATTTGATTCAGCATATATTTATATAACTTATATGAATTCTTGCAAAACTGTTTCTCCAGTGATTTTTTTTTAGAAATAACTGTGATCATCAGTACAGTATATGACCCTATCACCAGTACCAGACCATTTAGAAATGATAAATATAACATGGCGAAAATACCAATCACTGGAATGGTGATCATCATCACTGAATAAGTAAAAATATCTTTGTTCAATACACAGCCGAACCTGGTCAGGAACTTCTCAAAAATCATGAAATCATCAATAGTCAAAGTGTTTGCCTTATAGTATTTGAGCTTCCCAGAATTTCTGATAATGAAAAAATCAATCAGCCAGGTAGCAATATATGCATTGATAAAAAATTGGTAAATCATAGCTTATCTCACTTTCTTAACTGTCAGATACACACCAATACAATACATAAGGCAAAACATGCCAATCAGATTCTGACCAGTTCTAGTTTCCAGATAAAACGAATATACTCTGCTGTCTTGTGAGATGAACCAGAACCCTATGACAAGCACAGCGACCATCACGGCATAAATTGTCATCTGATCCTGATAAGATGATATTTTTCGCTTGAACATCTCTTCATCAATTTTAAAGTACTGTTCTTCAGCATTTCGAAAGAACTTTGACAGATTCCCACCTTTTTTCGCGGAAAATCTGATGTTCTTTATCAAATATCGTAAATTTTCTCCAAAAGCTTCCTGTTCAAATTTTAAAAGTGCCCGATCAATATTCATTCCTGAGTTGATTCTGACATATGCAGTATTAATCAGTTTTTTTATTGGGTTCCTCAAATCACTTTCACAGGCTTTTTTAAAACAGAAAATCAGGTCATTCCTGACTCCACTCCATTTTGACAATGTCATGATTAATTCTGTCACCTGTTTTTGTTCTTTTTCAAGAAGATAAGAATAAATAATGTCATAAATCAGAAACGGGATGATTCCAGGAATAAAACTGATCAGAAATGCAGCGAGAATATTGTTGATGAAAAGAAAAATCATTATACCAGAGGAGACATAGAAAACAAAACAGACTATCAGTAAATTCACTTTACTGATTGATGAAAACTGAATTTTTGCAACCATATTCAATTTTTCTTTAATGGTATGGTCATATGACACACAGTAAACAATGAAAAATAAAATGATACTGATGAAAAACAACCCAATGCTACTTTCTTTCATAAGAAACCTCCAGCTCTTTTGCTTCAGGATGAATAAGTATAATTTCTTTTACACTGAAATTTTTTAAATATACAATCACCTCAATACCGTTTCTGGCCATTTTATATAAATTATCTTCACTTTCAATAGTTTTACTTGTCGAAGCCAGAGAAACAAGCCTTGATATGCAGTCAGCTGCACTGTCAGCATGAATCGTGGCCAGTACTCTATGTCCGGTACAGGAGGCTTTAATGAAATCATAAGCTTCTGTCCCTGTTATTTCACCGATGCAATAGGTATCCAGTGACATGGTCAATCCGTCTTTTATTAACATTTCCAGCGTGATGGCGTTACCGCCTTCAGAGTCACGTTTGACTCTCTGCTCTATGCAGTATTTTTTATCTGCATAAATTTCTGCATCTGATTCAACAATCAGTACTCTTTCCATTTCATCAATATGGTTGATTAATGCTCTCAACAAAGTTGTTTTTCCTGAAGCACCTTTGCCGCAGAACATCATTGATTTATTCCCCCTGATATACTCAGTCAGCAATTGAGAAGAGTCATTATCAAGCATTTTCTCATAAATCAAGTCATCAATGGTATAGCTTTCCTTTCTGTGCTTTCTGATGCTTATTGCTGGCCCCTTGATATTTCTGGGAGGTATGGATACATTGATTCGAAGCCTGTTTTTCAAATCAGCTACTCTGCTGTGTGAATCATTTTCATTTAGTATCCCACCGTTTCTTATGGCAATCAGTTTGCAGTAAGTCTCAAAAGTATCATTATTATTAAAACTCACATTAATCTTTTCTCTCACCCCTTTTCGCTTGATTGAAAATTCATTATACGCAGTTCCATCGATATCTGAGATATCTTCATCATCTACAAACTTCTGAAGTTCTCCATATCCGAAAATAAAATCAAAAATTCTCTTTATGAGATCTTCTCTCCCTTTTGAATCAAAATATATATCTTTATCCAGCAATTTTAATATCTCACTTTTTAAAATGGCTGTTTTCTCATTTTCATCATTGGCACCGATGACAATATTGGGATTGGTGCTTAAAATACTTTCTGTGATATCAGACACAATTTTGCTCACATTGATTGAGCCAGTTGTATACTGGTTGTGTTCATCACTGAATGTTAATGGGTTTTTTAAAGATTTTATAACTGGCATCAACTAAATATTAAGCATTTTTATAAGCCTAATGTATCTCCTTCTTATATTATTTTCCATTTTAACCGCATAATTACCGGCAATCGCAGTTAATGCAGCTCTTTTTTTACTGTAGGGTATTTCACACAGCCATGTGGCTTCAACGGCTTTACTTGATAGTGATTTTCTGATGTTCTCAGCGAAAATATTAAATTGAACAAATACAAACCGCTCTTTACTGATATTCTGTCTGCTGCTTAAAAAATTAATGATTGCATTGTATTTTCTGATATCGGAAATCCCGTTCTTCACAGAATAGATGACAGTATCGGATAAGTAAACTGATTTAATGCAAAGTGCATCATAAATGAAATCTGTACTGTTAATAATAATAATCTCAAATTGATTTCCCAGGCCAGACATAATCTGTTCAAGCAAAGTCACGCTGAAATTTTCATAGCTTTCAAGATCTGCTCTGCAAGGCAGAATATATAAATTGCTTTTATGATTAACTCTGTATAGATTGTCTGATTCTTCATGAACATAGTCTTGCAGATAAAGCTTACATTGATTCTTTGGTATATATATCCCAATTTCACTGTCAAATATATTGGTGTCTATCAAAAGAGTTTTTTTCTTGAAATTTTTGGAAATGACATAAGAAAGCTCATTGGCAAGATGTGAACAGCCATGCACAGAAATTACTTTTGTTCTGTTTCTTACTTCTACGGTTTTATGCATCTTAATCTTTTCAAGGTCGCTGATGATGAATCCTACATTCTTATATCTTTCATTAGGATTCTTTTTAGTGCATTTATCAATGATTATCTTGATTTCCTCATTCAACCTCAAGTCATCTTCGTCATGATATACTTTCTTGATTTTACCTGTCATCATGAAGTGAATCACTAACCCTATTGAATAAATATCAGACTGCTGACTTTTTTTCATCCCCAGCAATCGCTCTGGCGCAATGAAGTAGCTTGTTCCTTTCTGATTATTGACTGAATCAAAATCAATCAGAACAGTTCTCTCTTTATCGACTATGATATTTTCAGGCTTTATATCACCATGAATAATGGCTTTTGGTCTGATTGTATGAAGATATCTGACAACTAAAAGAAGCTGTCTGATGATTATAATCGCATCATCAAAGCTGTATTTTCCTTTTTCGTCAACCGAACTTTTCAGATTATGCCCGTCTATATGTTCTAAGACAATATAATTGTTAATATTATCTTCAAATACATCATATATCTGCGGAAGCCCAATATGATGTAAATTCTTCAGCGTATCAAAATCGCCAAATTCCTGCTCAACCTTTTTTCGGCTTTCTTTGATGATCCTTGTCAGTCCCAGCACCTGATCAAGACATATGTATACTCTGACTGTACTGCTGGCACTGATCATATTCAAAATTTTGTATCTCTGCTTTAAAACGTCTATTTTCATCACCTTTTTTTGTTTTTCTTTATTTTACCATTTATTGTCATTTTTATCAATAACATTTTACATAATTTGTTATTTTATTTTTTTATAAAGCAAATTTATCCCCAGATGTTGATAACTTTTGTTAACTTTGTGGATATGTGGATAACTATTTTACTTTTACATAAGCCAATGCGATAAAAACCACTTTTTCTACACCTGAAGCAAGTAAAACTTTTTTGCATTCATTCAAAGTGCTTCCCGTGGTGCAGATATCATCAATAAGATAAACTAATGGATAATTGATTTTCTTTTTAATGCTTGAAAAAGCACCTTCAAGGTTAGACATTCTAAGATTCAGGTTAAGATTCTTCTGCTTTTCAGTTATTCTGATTTTCTTCAATAATTTCATTACTTTAAAATGAGTGTTTTTCCCGAATTCCGCAGCTATGATTTCACTTTGATTATATCCTCTTCTTGCCATGTCATTTTTATGAATAGGCACATAGGTTAAAATCCCCTCCGGAGGTGACAAGGATGAAAAAAGAGAACCGCAGTATGATGAGAACTTTTTTATATAGTAAGGTCTGTTAAACTGTTTTGCCTGATACAGAAAATAGCTTTTATTCTCTTTATAGTTTATGAAATAATAAAGGTCATTTCTCTTTTTCAGCTCTATCGAAAATAAAGAGAAACAATTTTCACAGAGTCCTCCTCTTAAATCGATTGACGGCAGATGGCAATTTATGCAATTGTTTGCATA
Source organism: Clostridia bacterium (assembly GCA_016938455.1). Classification (GTDB taxonomy): domain Bacteria; phylum Bacillota; class Clostridia; order DUPQ01; family DUPQ01; genus JAFGUQ01. The sequence goes on along the minus strand of JAFGUQ010000043.1, from coordinate 10,911 downwards.
AATATACTTGGAAAGGCTCATCATTCCTCCATTTTTATTTATTTTTTCAGCATGTCTTCAAGCCCGGAATAGCGCTGACTGGTGTCTTTGTTGTTGATCATTTTACTCAATATCCCCTTGTCACCAACCAGGTACACATTTTTCTTAGCTCGTGTTACTGCCGTATATAACAGATTTCGATTAAGCAATGCATCATAAGCATTATACAAAGGAAGTATAATGCAGTCATATTCGCTGCCCTGGCTTTTATGAACTGTAATGCAGTAGGACAGTTCAATCTGGTCAAGTTCATTGAACTCATATTTTACTTCTCTGCCGCCTTCATAAATGACTGTTAAGAATCCATTGTCATTATCAATTGTTTTGATACATCCGATGTCTCCGTTATAGACACCGAAGCCTTCCTCTTCTTTACTCACATAATAAAGATCATAATTGTTCCTTATTTGCATGACTTTGTCATTTTCTCTGAAAATTCTTGTATTGAAATGTTTTTCATTGACATCACTTTTCTGAGGATTAAATGTCTGCTGCATATACTTGTTTAAATTTATCGTGCCGAGAATCCCTTTCTTACTTGGCGAAATAAGCTGCACATCAACTCCGCTGGCTATTTTCTGCTTATAGATTTTCTCTATTTCAGATAATGACTCATGTTCATTTTTACACTCAGTCAGATGAATTTCCTGATTATCAAAATATTCATCTGAAATAATTCCGTTGATGATATCACTAGCGAACTTTGGAATGTTACTGAACTCTTCCTGTCTGTAAATTTTATCCAAAATCGAAAATTCAACAGATCTGCTGCTGATCAGATCCTTTAGAACTAAACCTGGTCCAACTGCAGGAAGCTGATTTATATCTCCGATTAAAACAATCATACCACCAGGTGGAAGCGCCTTAAGCAGTGACTGCATCAGAAGTATATCTACCATTGATGACTCGTCAATGATCAGCACATCACATTCAAGAGGGTTATGCTCATTCCTTAAAAAAGTGTTTTCGCTGTGATCAGAAATGACATCCACTTCAAGGAGACGATGAATTGTTTTCGCTTTGAATACGCTGTATTCTTCCATTTTCTTCGAGGCTCTGCCTGTCGGTGCAGCCAGAAAGAATTTTAAGCCCATTAAAAAGAATGTATCGATGAGCACTTTGATAATCGTAGTCTTACCTGTTCCAGGTCCTCCTGAAATGATACTGATTCCATGATACAAAGCCATGTTGACTGCACTTTTCTGTGTTTCATCCAATTCAATGTCAAGTTTGCCTAACACTTTGCTGAAAGTCTCATCAACCATTTTCTGATTGTTCATATTTGTCAGTTTTGTTAAACTCTTCGTTCTATCTGCCACATATTCCTCCGCATAATAGAATTTAGTCAGGTAAATTTTACCTTTTTCGTCTATCAAAACTCCATTTGTGATTGACTGCAGAATCTCATCTTCAACCAGGTTTTTATCAACCCTTAAAATTTGGCAGCAGTATTCAACAAGAGAATCGTAAGGCAGATAGGTATTACCTGCCTGTGACGCTCTGTTTAGAACATAAATGATTCCGGAAGCAATCCGAAATGGTGATGTTTCTTCCATTTCCTCGCCGGCTGCTATCCTGTCTGCCTGCTTAAATGATAAGCCTACCATATCATCACACAGCAGATATGGGTTTTTTTTGATCAGCTCCAGCGATTCTTCACCAAGATATTTATAAGCTTTGATTGCATAATTTGAGTTCAACCCATACTTTGAGAAAAAGAGGACATTAGCCGCCAGACTTTTCTGTTCTTTAATCAGAGCTCCCGCCTGCAATGCTTTTTCCTCTGAGATTCCGTGAATCTCAGCAAGTCTGATGGGTTCATTTTCAAGCACAGAAGATGTCTCACTTCCAAAATGCTGGACGATTTTCAGTGCTGTTTTTTCACCGATTCCCTTTACAAAACCGGAAGCCAGAAATTTAACAATTGCATCCTCATTATCTGGTAACTGCCTGGTAGCATGATTAAACCCAAATTGTCTTCCAAATCTGTTATGAGTCACCCAATTCCCTGATAATTCGACAAGTTCCCCGGGTCTTACGCCGGGGATGATACCTACACAAGTCACTAAATTGTTTTCATGGTTTATTTTAAATACTGAGTATCCATTATCCTGATTGCAATAAACAACATCTTCAATGTATCCATTAATGATTAGATTGTCTGGCATTTACCTGTATACTTTCTGTAGTGATTCTTCAATCAAATCCCCATGTTTATTAAGAGCATATATATATACCGGAAGCTGATTGTTTCTTAAGTATATCACAATTGTTCCAGCTAAAGAATCTTCTTCACTTTCAGAAAGATTTAAATTTGTCGGATCGCATTTTGTATCATTAGTAATAAAGACCGCCGGCTGTGTCACGGTCCCTGAATATAACGAGGTTACTCCGGAAACACTCTTATAGTGTAATATGGTACGGCTTTTCGTATATGGGTTTTCAAAATTGTGTTTGTTATTATAATCATTACTCTGATTCGGTGTATCAAGTCTCTCCAGCTCAAATTCCAGAAACTTTGCCAGTGTTGTGGTATCGTTATAATTATCTGAAAACAAATGGTCATCATCATAATCACCGATTGAAAGCAAAGCAAAGATGTATGCACTGTGGCTGTTATATGACAGCACATTTCTTGCTGCTCTCTGTGTGATGTTTGAATAAACCGGAATGGCAATCGCGACTAAAATTGAAAGTATCAGCACAACAGTCAATACTTCAACTAAAGTAAATCCTTTATTGTTTTTAATCATTGTTCTTCCCCAAATTACAATTTATTTGCAATTTGATTAGCCATATCAATATTTTCCCATGTCAATTTTATATCATCTCGTCCAAAATGTCCATAGGCAGCAGTCTGCTTGTAAATCGGATTCTTAAGGTCAAGTTTTGTTATGATTCCTTTAGGACTTAAATCAAAAAGTTCATTGACAGCTTTAGCAATTTTCTCTTCAGGAACAAGTGATGTCCCGAAAGTGTTGATATTAATGGACACTGGGTGAGCTACTCCTATGGCATAGGCCAGCTGTACTTCACACCTTGATGCCACACCTGAAGCTACGATATTCTTGGCAACATATCTTGCTGCATAGGCAGCTGATCTGTCGACTTTACTCGGATCTTTCCCGGAAAATGCACCTCCGCCATGTCGTCCCATCCCACCGTAGGTGTCAACTATTATTTTCCTTCCAGTTAGTCCTGAGTCTCCCTGTGGTCCCCCGATAACAAATCTTCCTGTAGGGTTGATTAAAATTTTCGTATCTTTATCAATCATATCTTTATCAAGAATATCAAAAATAACATTCTCTCTGATATCATTTCTGAGTTGTTCAATAGATACCGTTTCAGAATGTTGAGAAGAGACTACAATGGTGTCTATTCTTAAAGGATTATCATTTTTATCATATTCAACAGTGACCTGGCTTTTCCCGTCAGGTCTCAGATAATCAAGAATTCCCTGTTTTCTGACAAAAGCGAGTCTTCTGGAAAGTTCATGTGCCTTCATAATGGGATATGGCATCAGTTGCTTTGTTTCATTACAGGCATAACCGAACATCATTCCCTGGTCACCAGCTCCGTTTTGACCTTCATCTTCAAAGGCATGATTCACACCCATGGCAATGTCACTAGACTGTTCATCAATCGTAGTGATGACAGAGCATGTTTCACTGTCAAATCCATATTTTGCTCTTGTATAACCTATATCTCTTACTGTCTCTCTGACCACCTTAGGAATATCTACATAACAGTCGGTGGTGATCTCACCCATTACCAATACAAGCCCTGTTGTCGTTGCTGTCTCACAAGCCACTCTGGCATTGCTGTCTTGTTTTAAGATTTCATCGAGTATGGCATCTGAAATCTGGTCACACATTTTATCCGGATGTCCCTCAGTTACTGATTCTGATGTGAATAATTTTTTGTACATTCTTATTTACCTCCTAAAAAAAACACCCTCAATAAGGGTGTTAGCCTCATCTAATCAGGATTTAGCACCATACATACGTTGGTTGCCGGGTTTCACAGGGCCAGTCCCTCCACCACTCTTGATAAGGAATATATCTATTTAATTTTTACTTTATATACTCATGAAAATTTCTTCAAACTCTTCTTCTTCAATTTTTTCTTTTTCAAGAAGTGTATTAGCTATTTTCTGCAGTATTTCGTACTTTTCTTTAATTATATTTTTAACTTTTTCATACGCTTTGTCAAGTATAATTTTAACTTCATCATCTATTTTTGAAGCCAGATTTTCTGAGTAATTCTTGACATGTCCATAATCCTTCCCGATAAACACTTCATCAGGCTGATCAAACACGATGTTTTTCATGGTATCACTCATGCCGTATTTGATGATCATGCTTCTGGCTACCTGATTTGCCTGCTGCAGATCGTTGGAGGCTCCAGTGCTTATTTCCCCTAAAGCCACTTCCTCAGCTGCTCTTCCGCCAAGTGCAATGATAATCCGTTCCTCCAGCTGGTTTTTAGTATAGAATGATTTATCTTCATGAGGTCTGAATGAAGTATATCCTCCAGCTTGTCCTATAGGTATGATGGATACCCTGTCAACTTTGGAAGTTGAAGAAATGACTCTGGTTGCGATGGCATGGCCAGCTTCATGATAAGCTGTCAGTTTACGTTCATAATCGCTTATTCTTCTGCTCTTCTTTTCAGGACCGATGCCTACTTTGAAAATTGCTTCTTTTACCTCAACCATGGTAATTTTTTCAAGATTTCTTCTGGCTGCTAAAATAGCAGCTTCATTCATCAGATTTTCAATATCAGCTCCGGTAAACATGGGTATCAGTTTTGAGATGTTTTCCAGGTTGACATCGTCATCCAGCGGTTTGTTTCTTGAATGAATTTTTAAGATTTCTTCTCTGCCTCTGGTGTCAGGATAATTTACGGTGACTCTTCTGTCAAACCTGCCCGGACGCAACAAAGCAGGGTCAAGAATGTCAGGTCTGTTTGTAGCTGCAAGAATGATAATTCCTTCGTTCACTCCAAAACCGTCCATTTCAACAAGAAGCTGATTAAGTGTCTGTTCTCTTTCATCATGACCGCCGCCCATGCCTGCACCTCTGTGTCTGCCTACTGCATCAATTTCATCAATGAATATGATACAAGGTGCGTTTTTCTTAGCTTGTTCAAATAAATCCCTTACTCTTGAAGCACCAACTCCAACAAACATTTCCACAAAATCAGACCCGCTGATGCTGAAGAAAGGAACTCCTGCTTCTCCTGCAACAGCTTTTGCAAGTAAAGTTTTTCCTGTCCCAGGAGGGCCTATAAGAAGCACTCCTTTTGGAATTCTTGCACCTAGTTTTAAAAACTTATCAGGTGATTTCAAAAAGTCTACCAGTTCCTGAAGCTCTGCTTTTTCTTCTTCAGCACCTGCTACATCCGTAAAGTTTTTCTTTTTATCATCTTCATTCACGAGTTTCGCTTTGCTTTTCCCAAAACTCATCGCTTTATTATTGCTTCCCTGAGATTGTTGAATAATGAAAAAGAAGAACACTCCGAATAGAATAATCATCACAAGAAACGGAAGAAGTGATGCCCACCATGGGGTACCTTTATCTTCCACAAAATTAATCAGCAGCGCAGGATCACTTACCTGAGCTTGTATTAACTGTTCTTCCAATAGTGCTTCATCACCATAAACAACCACAAAATCAGTTGTACCATCTAAAATGGGATTGGCAAGTTTAATGTTGGCTACTTTTACATCAATTGACACTTCCTTGACATTTCCAGACTGAAGCTGCTCAATGAATTGAGAATAGGATAATTCTTTAGTAGTGTCCTGATTACTCAATACACTGTAAATAATTAAGAATATTATAAAAAGTATGATATAGAAACTCAAATTTTTAAATTTTTTCAAGTTAGTCCTCCTATTTTTGACCTTTTTCAATGGTACCATAATACCCTTGAAAATTCAATGTTATTTGCAGTACGCTTCAGGTTTCAGTACACAGACTTCAGACAGATTCCTGTATTTCTCATCAAAGTCCAATCCATACCCTACAATGAACTCATCAGGGATATCCAGACCTTTATAATCAATTTTCACATATTTTTCTCTTCTTGAAGGTTTATCAAATGCTACACAGATTTTAACTGTTTTAGGTCCTCTCAAAGATAAAAAACTCTGTAAGAATTTAAGTGTGTGCCCTGTATCAATTAGGTCTTCAACTAGAAGTATATCCTTGTTTTCTATGTCAACATCAACATCGTTAACAATTTTCACTTCACCGTTTGACACTGTTGATGCGCCATAACTTGATGCAGTAATTGTCCCGAACTCAACTGGAATAGTAATCTCCCTTAATAGATCAGCCATGAATATCAGGCTGCCTTTCATCACACCAACAAGCACAAGGTTCTTATCTTTATAATCTCTTGAAATGTTTTTCCCCAGTTCCTTGACCATCGCAGCTAACTGCTCTTTGGTGATTAAAGTTTTTTCAATGTTTTCTCTCATATTACTACCTTTCCAAAAATTCCACTTTCAGTACTTTGCAGTCTTGATTCGGAATATATTCTTTGCCATACTCAAGGCCAAAAATATATAATATATTATTACCCTCAGCTAATAAAAGCAAATCATTTCTTTTGAACCTGTCGATTTTCCTGTCTATATAGTACTTTTTCAGTTTCTTAGTTCCATTTCCTTTATAAGGTCTTATTACATCACCATCATTCTTTGTCCTTATATGAACTTCATTTTCAATGTTGTCAAAATTAAAATATTGGACATTGCTTTTCACACTCTGTTTTTCAAAATGATCTTGCAATGTTGTTCTGATTATCATTTTTCTTCCCGCTATTTCAGTTTCTCCAGGTATATTTAGTATCACATCGATTTCGTCATACATTTCTTCTTTATATATAATGGTTTTGCCGAATTGAACTATTGCACTGATATTATCAGGAAGATTCACTTTTTTCCCGGTCAGGTTATTCCTGCACAAGTTATAAATATCCAATGTATGCATATGTTCTATATCCGTCAGATTTTCTTTCACTTGCAAGACTGCTTTTCTGATGATTCTTTTTGCGATAACCTTATCAATATCATTGATTTTAAGATTGTCAATCTCTGCTTTTTTTTGATTGACTGTAACAACATCATTGAACTTCATGTCTGCTATCGTTTCAATAAAAGCATTTTCTTCACTAATTATTCTTGAAAGTCTCAACAGGTTATCACTGATATCTTTATGAGTGATATCATTTAAAAGTGGAATCACCTGATTTCTAATGGCATTTCTGAAATATTCATTATTTAAATTTGAGCTGTCAGTAATGAAGTCAAGACCATTATCAAGGCAATACTCCTCTATTTCTGCTCTGCTGGTTTCTAGAAGAGGTCTGATGTATTTACCTGTTTTTGACTTGATTCCTTTCAATCCCTCACTTGATGATCCTCGTAAAATATTCATCAGGATGGTTTCTACATGGTCATTTTTGTTATGACCTAATGCTACTTTACCATTAAGCTGTTCAAACTGACCGTACCTAATGATTCGGCCGGCCTGTTCAAGAGTTACTTTATGTTCATCTTTAAACCTTATGACATCAATATTCCTGATTTCCAGTGCTACATTCAATTCTTCACATAATTTTCTGCAGTATTCCCGATCTCTGATTGCTTCATCATCTCTGATCATATGATTAATATGAATCGCGTTGACAGTCATATCGAATTTTTCTTTAAGGCCTAAAAGACTGTGCAACAAGCAAGTTGAATCTGCGCCGCCAGACAATGCCACCCAAATGGTGTCACCATTATCAATCAGATTATTATCAATAATATATTTTTCAATTTTATCAATCATTCTATTTGCCAGGGAGTAAATTAGAAAATCTGGTAAATTCATCAAACCATCTTAACCGTACCCTGTCACAGGCTCCGTTTCTGTTTTTCGCAATAATCAGTTCTGCTATATTAGGTTCTTCAGTATTTGGATTGTAATAGTCATCGCGATAGATAAACATGACAATGTCCGCATCCTGCTCAATGGCTCCGGATTCCCTTAAATCACTGAGCATCGGTCGTTTATCGCTTCTTGATTCAGGACCACGGGAAAGCTGTGAAAGCGCAATGACAGGTACATTTAAGTCTTTTGCCATAATCTTCAGGTTTCTGGAAATTTCGCTGACTTCAGAAGTTCTATTGTCATTTTTCCCGCTTCCCTGAATTAACTGCAGATAATCAATAATGACTAAGTCCAGTTTATTCTGTATTTTCAGTCTTCTGCATTTGGCTCTTATTTCTGATGTCGTAATACCGGCTGTATCATCAATATATAAATTTGCTTTTGAAATTTCACCTGACAGCATAGCCAGTTTTTTAATATCATCAGGGTTGATGTCCCCTTTTCTTAATTTATCATTGGAAATACTGGCTTCACTTGAAAGTATTCTGTTAACCACCTGATCTTTTGACATTTCAAGCGAAAACACAGCCACTGTCTTCCCTTCCTTCAAAGCTACATTCTGAGCAAGGTTGATGGCTAAGGCAGATTTTCCCATTGATGGCCTTGCCGCAATCAAGATTAAGTCTGAATTGCTTAATCCTCCAGTCAATTTATCAAGCTCAGTGAAATGTGTGGTAATCCCAGGCATCAAACCGCCGTCTTTATATCTTTTCGTTATCTCTTTTAAAGTATACCCTAAGATCTCACTGATGTGAGTGACTCCTTTTTCGTCTTTCCCTTTAACAATGTCGAAAATATTCTGCTGTGCAATGTTCAGCACAAGTTTTGCATCATCCTGATTAGCATACCCCTTTTCCACGATATCCATAGAACTTTTTATTAGAGTTCGAAGCAGTGCTTTTTCTTCTACGATTTCCGCATAATGTCTTGCTGAGGAAGTTGAAGGAGGAGTTTCTGCCAGTTTTCCAAGATAATCCAGCCCTCCTACATGGTCAAGCTGTCCCTCTTTTTTCAGATATTCACTCACTGTGATGATATCAGGTGTTCTTCCTGATGAAAAAATAGCATCAACAGCACTATGTATCATCCTGTGTTCGTTTCTGTAATAGTCATCTGCTTTCAGAACATTGAAAACTTCTGCGATGGCATCCTGGTCCAGTAACATACTGCCAAGAACACATTGTTCTGCTTCAATGCTGTTTGGTGGAATCTTCCCCTTGAATGCATTATCCATTTTATTCTCCAATAACATTCACTTTTATCGTCGCATTTACCCCTTGGTATATTTTTATCTGAATTTCATGTGTCCCTATACTTTTGATATGCTCTTTCATGATTATTTTTTTCTTGTCAACTATAACTCTGAAATTTTTCTTCAGAGCTTCAGCAATATCCATGGTAGTGATGGAACCAAACAGTTTTCCGTTTTCACCTGATGATGCATGAAGAACAATTTCTTTCCCGTCAATGGATTCTTTGATTTCCTTGGCATCTCCTAATTCGATATTCTTTTTCATCTTTTGAGCATTCTGACGGTTTTTCATAATATTGACATTTTGCTTACTTGCTTCAATAGCCAGATTTTTTTTGAACAAATAATTTCTGGCATACCCGTCACTGGCCTTGACCAGTTCATTTTTTTTGCCTAACCCTTTAACGTCTTCTAAAAGTATTACTTCCATCTTTTATTCTCCAATTTCTTAATGAATAAATATTATATCATTGATTATATTTTTTTAAAAGTCTTACCAGAAATAAAAAAGAGTGTTTCCACTCTTTATTTTACTCTGCTGTGTAAGGTAGTAATGCAATCTGTCTTGCTCTTTTCACCGCTGTCGTTAAATCTCTCTGGTGTTTTGCACATGTGCCTGTTACTCTTCTTGGCAATATTTTGCCTCTTTCAGAGATTAACTTCTTAAGTCTTGATACATCTTTATAATCAATGCTTTCAACTTTGTCTACGCAAAACTGACACACTTTTCTTTTGGGTTTTCTGTACTTGAAATCTTCTTTTTCAGCCATTTTCTTTCTCCTTTCAATTCATATTAAAATGGTAAATCGTCATCATCATCCTCAATGGTTACAAAATCATTCTGATCTTCAATCTGAGGAGCACTGTTACTATCATGGAAGGAATCTTGACTTTGATTCGGATCTCTTTTGCTGTCTGCAAAATAGGTTTCTTCCACGACTACTTCTGTTGTGTAATGCTTTTTGCCCTGCTCGTCATCCCAACTTCTTGTCTGGATTCTACCAATCACGCCAACCTGCTGTCCTTTTTTAAAATAGTTTTTACAGAATTCAGCTGTTTTGCTCCATGCTACACAACTGATAAAGTCAGCTTGTCTTTCCTCTCCCTGCTTTTGAAATCTTCTATTAACTGCCAAGGTAAAATAAGCCACAGGAATATTACTTGCATTGGTATAACGTAAATCTGGATCCTTTGTTAATCTGCCCATTAATATTACTTTGTTCATATTTCCCTCTCTATTTCTCTAAGCTGATAATAAGGCCTTTTAAAATGCCTTCAGTTATTCTGTATATTCTTTCCATTTCTTCAGGAGTTTCTGCTCCTGCTTTAAATGTTACATATACATAATATCCTTCTTTTTTGTAATTAATAGCATAAGCTAATCTTTTCTTACCCCATTCATCTACGGTTAAGATTTCGCCACCGCCATTTTCAATTACAGCTTTAACTTTTGCGATTTGTTCTGCACGTGCTTCTTCTGTCAGCTCCATGTCAAGAATAAAAATTGTTTCGTAATTTCTCAAGTCTTTCACCTCCTTTTGGACTATGCGGCCCCTTTTTATTAGGGCAAGGACCAATTTTCAACCTATTTTACCCTATTTCATTAATTATTACAAGAGTAATTGAAAAGTTTATCCTTTTATACTACAATGAAACAAAAAGTGAAACGGAGCC
>JAFGUQ010000042.1 GCA_016938455.1 Clostridia bacterium | reverse complement strand
GTGTATAATTGAACCGCCGTGTACCGAACGGTACGCACGGTGGTGTGAGAGGACGGGAAAGTAAAATTTCCCTCCTACTCGATTTTAAGAGGTGAGAGCAATTATAAATATTATTGAAGCTTTTGACACAACTTATATTTATCAGAATAGTGACATCCCCAAAAAAGCAGTCGATGAGGTGACACTCTCAATTAAAAATGGAGAGTATATTGCCTTGCTCGGAAAAAACGGTTCTGGAAAGTCGACATTAGCCAGACTTTTCAACTCACTGCTGCTGCCAAGCGGAGGTGATGTGATTGTTCTTGGGAAAAATTCTAAAGATGATGAAAATGTCTGGTATATCAGAAAAAAAGTAGGGATGATTTTTCAGAATCCTGATAATCAGATTATTGGAACTACTGTGATAGAGGATGTCGCATTCGGGCCTGAAAATCTTGGAATCAAGCAGGAAGAAATTGAAAACAGAGCTATTAAAGCACTCAATGACATTGGAATACTGGATTTAAAAGAACGGGCACCTCATATGTTGTCAGGTGGGCAGAAGCAAAAAGTAGGTGTTGCTTCTGTGCTTGCGATGCATCCTTCATGCATTATCATGGATGAATCAACATCGATGCTTGATCCAAGAGGAAGAGAAGAGCTGCTTCGTACTGTAAAACAATTAAATGTAAAAGAAAAAATCACTATCATCAATATTACTCATCATATGGAAGAAGCTTGTCTTGCTGACAGAGTGATTATCATAGATGAAGGTAAGATCGTTACTGATGGGAAACCGGTAAAGGTTTTCAATGATGTCGAGAAAATTGAAGAAATGGGGCTTGATGTACCACAGGTCACCAGATTGTTATATAAACTAAAAGAAAAAGGATACATTAAAAGGATTGATGCGATTACTGTCGACGAGGCATTTGAAAGGATTATTGAAATCATTGAGTAAATTAATTGAGTTTCATGATGTTTCATATACATATAACAAAGGTACTCCACTTGAAAAAAAAGCGTTGAACCATGTTTCTTTTTCGGTTGACAAAGGAGAGTTTCTGGCGATTATCGGGCATACCGGAAGCGGAAAGTCAACTTTAATTCAACACTTGAACGGATTATTAAAACCAGATACCGGTAAAATCATTATTGACAGTCAGGATACTTCAGGCAAGGGACTTAAACAACTCAGAAAGAAAGTGGGCATTGTTTTTCAATATCCGGAACATCAGCTGTTTGAAGAAACTGTCTATAAAGACATCGAATTCGGTTTGATAAAACATAATATTGATGAACCTGAACGTAAACTAAGAATTCAGGAAACTGCAAGAATCATGGAATTGTCAGATGAGCTTTTACAGAAATCCCCATATGAATTATCAGGCGGGCAGAAGCGAAGAGCTGCCATTGCGGGGATTCTGGTGCTTCAACCTGATATTCTGGTTCTTGATGAACCAATTGCGGGTCTTGATCCAAGAGGATGTAATGAACTCTTTAATATTGTCAATAACCTTTATTCCAGCAAGAATATTACCGTGATTCTGGTGTCTCACAGCATGGAAACAGTGGCTGATTATGCGAAAAGAATTATTGTCATGGATAATGGAAATATCATTATCGACGGTAATGTCAATGAAGTTTTTCTAAAGGATGAGGAACTTGAAAGGAATGGTCTGTCTGTTCCGCAGATTACCAAACTGATGAAAAAGATTAACCTTAAAAATGATAAAATTTCACGTGAAATATTTACAGTTGATCAGGCATTAGAAGAGATTATCAGCTATTTGGAGGGTAAACATGATTAAAGATATTACATTAGGTCAATATCTTCCCGGTAAATCTGTTATTCATCGTCTGGACCCAAGGACTAAATTGATACTGACAGTCTTGTTCATGATTGTTTTGTTTATCTTAAACAGTATTATTTCATTAACCATTGGATTGCTTCTGGTGGTACTTCTTTTTAAGATTGCGGGTATTTCATATAAATATGCATTCAAAGGAATCAAACCTGTTCTGTATATCATCATTTTCACAGTGATTCTCAATGTGTTCTTCACAGGAGGAGACCCTCTGGTGACATGGAAGTTCATTACCATTACTAAAGAAGGGATAACATCAGCGGTGACAGTGGCGCTAAGAGTGTTTACGCTGATTACATCTGCGTCAATCATGACTTACACTACCACTCCTATCATGCTGACCGATGCTATTGAGAAGCTTCTGAAACCGTTAAACAAAGTTAAAATTCCGGTTCATGAAATGGCTATGATGATGACAATTGCTTTACGGTTTATTCCGACATTAATTGATGAGACAGATAAAATAATGAAAGCCCAGGCAGCAAGAGGGGCAGACATTGGAACCGGGAATATTCTGGAAAGAGCCAAAAGCTTTATTCCGATATTGGTTCCTCTATTTATCAGTTCTTTCAAAAGAGCAGATGACCTAGCCATTGCAATGGAATCAAGATGTTATCGCGGCGGAGAAGGAAGAACCTCCATGCGTGTATTGAAATACAAGAAAGTGGATGTAATGACTTTCTTGTTTTTCATCATGTTTACAGCGGCACTGTTTCTTGTACAATGGTTTATCTGACTATTTGAACCGCTCAAGCAAGGTATATAAATCTTCTGGTTTACCAGTATAATACCCCTGGACGGTTTTAATTTTATTTTTAAATATATTATTGAACTGTTCGGTTGTTTCGACCCCTTCTGCGATTATGTTCACTTTGAATACAGACAGCATGTCAACAATGACTGCGAGGATTTTTTTATCTTCATCGCTTTTATCTAAAATCTGAACAAATTCCTTATCAATCTTTACTGTATCGAATTTAACTTTTTTCAGCAGTTGAATAGAGGAGAGCCCGATCCCAAAATCATCTAATGCGATTTTTATTCCAAGTTTCTGAAGCATGTTTATTTTATCATAAATCAGAGCATCCATTTCGAGCATGATACGTTCAGTGATTTCAAGTTCGAACAATTCAGGTTTTATTTTGTATTTTTTCAATGTGTTCATCAAAAATTCAATATATCCGCTTTCTGATAACTCATACATGGAAGTGTTTATGGAGATCTTATATTCCCGCTGATGCTTTTCCTGGAGCTTATTCAAAGAAAAACAGGCTCTGTCAATGACATGCTTTCCAAGATTTGATATATACCCGACACTCTCGGCAATCGGGATGAACTCGTTCGGAGAGATATGCCCAAGTGCTGGATTATTCCAGCGAAGAAGTGCTTCAAAACCGGTAGGGATACTGTCGCTGACCGAAATCTGAGGTTGAAGATGAATAAAAAACTCACTTTCAATATCTGCAATTCTCAATCTGTCTTCAATTTTAAGTTTTCTTTCAAAAGGATAGAACATTTCTTTTTCGTAAAAAGTATAATTGCTCCCGTAACTTTTTTTTGACTCGTACATGACAATGTCTGCGCGTTTTAAAATGCTGCTTAAATCAGAAGCATCTTCAGGATAAGAAGCAATACCAACACTTGCATTCACCAGCGCTTTGAGTTTTTCAAGCTGAAAAGGAATGGTTAAATCTTCAACAAAAGCTTCAAAGAAATCAATGCAGTCAGGTTTGGTATGAGCGATTAAAACAATGACAAATTCATCTCCTCCCAACCTTCCGCAGAAAGCATTACGCCCTTCAATCTGTTTTTTCAGCATGCTGGAAAAGGCAATCAGCACTTCATCGCCGATGGCATGACCATGAGTGTCATTAATCAGTTTGAAATTATCCAAGTCCATAAATGCAATGAAAAAAGGAGCTTTATCATTGAGAAGTTTCTTAAGCTTTTCAATTACAGCATTTCGATTAGGAATATTAGTCAGTTTATCGTTGAAAGCAAGTTCTTCATTACGCGTTTTCTCACTGCTTATTTTTGAAAGCTTACTATCTAGACTTATTTCGTGATCAAGTATAGTTCCCAGAATGACAGTAGCCACTATGGTGGTGATGGGGAAAACAGAAATTACACTGATAATGGTAAAACCGGCATTCGGATCTACCATGGATATGACAAAATACACTAAAGAACCAATGATTGAAAGGATGATTCCATACACTGCAAAAAAAAGAATTTTGGGGGTTACCTTATTTTTCATGCTGTAAAGATAAATACCGATGACTCCTGATAGAATGATACCACCTATCATCGGAACAGCAAGATAGTTCCCGATGAAAAAGCTGCAGACAGAAGCAATGAGAATTGCTATGCCACCTCCGATGGGTCCACCTAAAAATCCTGCAAAGGATACCAGCCAGAAACGAGAATCAAATAACATGGAATCAAAGCCGGTAAAAAGGGAAACTGAGATAAAAATCAACAGAGAAAAGAAAATTCCGATGAAAATGTTTCTTGCCCGCTGAGATAAATTGATGTTACCTAATAAAATCAGCAGAAAGAAAACTGC
>JAFGUQ010000041.1 GCA_016938455.1 Clostridia bacterium | reverse complement strand
CAAAGTAAAGATAAATATGAAAAAGACGAGCTGAAATGCGAATGTCTGTTGAAATCTATTCAGAATCCGCATAACCAACAAATTCCATGTAGGGGATATGATTTTTGATGATGTTATTGCTTGTCATCATTTCTACTGAGGCCTCATAGTCAGTTTCAGAAAGCTTGCCGAAGTGGTCCATGTTATAAAGAACTGAATCATGGATTTTCTGTAACATCCATCTCTGATGAGGAATATTAGCCGGCAGGTGGTTTTGTTTGAGGTAGTCGAGCACTAGCGAAAGAGTTTCCTCTTCGTGATTCAGAGCATAAATCCAACCCTGCATCGTAGCTTCGGCAAAGTCATGGCAGAGTTCCTGGTTTTTTTCATAATATTCTCTCAGACAGTAGATTCCGTCTTCAGGAATATTGACCCCGTATTCTGCCAGAGGAAAAACTGTCAGTTCATCAGGGTCATAGCCTGTGTTGACAAAGATGTCATACTCATTATAAACCATCATATTCATGATGTCCACGACATCAAAGGCGAGCACGTTTGTTGTCCAGGATACGGGCACAATTTGGGCAGAGATCTTTTGTTTATTCAGAAAAATCATGGAAGGTTCTCTGAAGTCATTTGACCAAATCCCGATTTTTCTATTATTTATGTCCTGTATTTGCCTGATGCCGCTGTTTTTCTTTGCCACCAGTAAAAACGATGATTTTTGCGAAATCTGAGCCAGATTAACTATCTGATTACCATTATCAATTTCACGTAAAGCCTTGGATAAAAACATAGAGACTATATCTGCTTTTTTATCAGTCAATGCAGTCGATGAAGGGTCGTCAGGACCTCCCATTTCGATTATTACTTTGATGCCATAATCCGAATAGAATCCTCTTTTCTGGGCCACATAAAAGCCTGCAAACTGTGCCTGGTGAAGCCATTGTGTTTTTAATCTGACAGTTTTAAATTGAATGGAATCGGATGGATTGATGCTTGCGTTTTTCTCTGTCTGAAGACTTTTATCCTCTTTTACACCACATGAAAAAAAAGCAGCAGCAGTTAATAAAAGAACTGAAAGCAGATAAACATGCTTAGAACAGTTTTTTATCAGCATTAATACTTACCAATCCTCCCTAACCATATAATCTCATCTCTACCATTATTTTTCTCTTCACATTGCATTATTGGCAGCAGCTTTAATATTGTCAATATAAAATGCTGTTTTTCTGATTAATAAACATGTAAAAGTTAAATATCCGGTTCTAATCTGGGTTTGATGCTTTTGAATACTGAGAATAGCAGCCGTTTTCTGATTTTTGTCCCCTGCTACCATTACGGAGTCAATACGGAGTCATTACGGATTAAACCCGTAATGACTCCGTATTGATAGCGTAATGCTATTATGAGAGACGTATTGAAATTGTGAGCCGCAAGAAATCATAAAATATGCTCCGGTTTTTGCTATATAATCAGGATATGTATCAGGTTATTTGACAAAATCAGGCTGTAATTTATTATGGCAAAAATTTGATGAGTCAGGGTCTGAAAAGCCTTTAGGGAAAGATATGAATTTTACGGAGCAGATTGATGCAGAACGTCATAATTGATGGAAACACCTTAACATTGGAAATGATACTTGCAGTCGCCGTGCAAGAGGTGAAGGCAGGTCTGTCTGAAGCAGCGGTTGAAAAAGTAAT
>JAFGUQ010000040.1 GCA_016938455.1 Clostridia bacterium | reverse complement strand
TAGATATTGAAGGATTGTCAAGATAATTGTCTGTTAACGGATACAGCATACTGTAAGCAGACATAGCATCTGTCAAGGTGACATCAACATCCATGTAAATCTGAAGAGCGACCATGACCCAGATATTCCTGAGAGCCTGGAAAATTTCTGAGAAAGCAGACTCACCTAACATTTCTTTCGCTCTTGTAATAAACTGACTGCTGACTTCATAATAGTTTTCCTGGTCAAGAATCTGACAAGCCCAGGAGTCGATTTTCAATGTATTGATCATGAAATGCAACACTTTCTCTTTTATGACAGCTTTATTACCGGTTGATTCAAGGTCAGCCAGATGATTTCCCTTGTCAAGCCATCCAAGAAAGAGCTTTTTAAGCTCGAGTAAATTCCGGTCATTCTCTTTTTGACTGCCATTAACCGGAAAATCACTCTCAGATGCTAAAAGCTGGTCATAACATCTGAGATAATGATCCAGTAAATCTTTAAAATAAAAACTGTTTTTCATTTCACTCTGCTTTCAAATGCTTAGAAAGTTTTACCACCATGCAATTGAGGATAATAACTTGCGAAAACATATTCGGGTGCTGTATCAAATTCCAGTTCAATGACTGTAATCCCTGCATGTGTGTCAAGAGGTTTTGAGGGCATGTTTTTCAATAAAATCCGATGATCCTTGTGCTCGAATTCAATTGGTGTACCATCTTTTAGAAAACGGACTGCTTTTGGAGCTTTCATATATCCTCCAATTCCCATACAACCATCAGCAGGCCAGATCCAGTTCCACAGGTAAACAGATTTACCATCGGATGAAGAGCCGCATACACCATTGCCGCCGAATGGAGGATTATGTCTGTTCTTGTTTCTGACCAGTTTACCATAAACAGCTTTTTTGTTTTCTGACAGCCATTTTCCTACTGCAGTCAATGGTTCGACAGCATCTTCGGGAACGGATCCGTCAGGAGTAGGACCAATGTTTAAAAGAAGATTTCCACCTCCGTTAGAACAAGTGTTGATCATTTTTATGATCTGCTGAGAACTGTAGGCGTAATTGACAGCCTGTGCGGAATCAACATACCCCCAGCTGATTCCATTGAAGGTCATGCATGCTTCCCAATCTATATCTGATGCGGTTATATGCTCTTCGGGTGTAGAAAAATCTTCGGGAAGCTGACTTCTGTTGTTGATAATGATATCAGGTTGCAATGCTCTCATGTGCTGATTCATTTCAAGTGAGTTCCATCCTTCAAATGATTCCATCGGAGCTGAAACATCATACCACAGGATATCTATTTTCCCGTAATTACTTAGAAGTTCCGTATTTAAATCTTTAATATACTTATTGAATCTTGTTCTGGCAGCACTGTCAAATGCACATTTCCATCCGTCGGGATGATGCCAGTCCATTAACGAAGAGTAAAAACCGATTTTAAGATCAAACTCCCTGCAGGCATCGACAAATTCTCTGACAATGTCTCTTTTGGGACCGTAGTTGACTGAGTTATATGGATTGACTTTCGAATCCCATAAGCTGAATCCTTCATGATGTCTTGTGGTCAATACCATATATTTCATTCCGGCTTTTTTAGCAAGGGCAGCCCACTCTCTTGGTGCTCCGGCTTTTGGGTTGAATGTGTCCGCAAGCTTCTCATATTCTTTAGTCGGAATGTTCTCATGAACCATCAGCCATTCGTTTCGACCTGACTGGGAATATAGACCATAATGAACAAACATTCCGAATCTTGCCTCTCTCCACCATTTCATTCTGGAATCCCTGGTTTTTTCAATTTCTCTGACATAATCCTGCTTACATAATAAATTTAACATAATTCATCTCTTTTCAAAATTATTTTCCCTTTCACTATTATATCAAAACAAGACAACAAAAAAATACTCTTGTGGAAAATTTGTAAAAAAAAGCGGTATTATACTAAATATAGTGTTTACGGTATTTGATTCTTTTGATATAATACAAGCAGTGTTATAAAAATATATAAAATAACGGGGGGAGTATCATATGAAAAAATTAATAACAATCGTTCTCGTGCTTACTTTCTTGGCGTCCATATTTACAGGATGTGCAAGTAGTGGGTCAATTAATCCAGAGGTGCTGGAAGTACAGCTGATTCCATCAAAAGATGCAGCTAAACTTGACGCTTCAAGAAAACCTTTACAGGATTTGTTAGAAGCTGAACTTGGAATGAAAGTCAATGTCACTGTTGCCACAGACTATAATGCTTTAATCGAAGCAATGGCTTCTGAGCAGGTCCATGTTGGGTTGCTGGCAACAACCGCCTATGTTCTGGCTGCTGATGAAGGCGCAGCAGAAGCTGTTTTGAAATCACTTCGTTATGATGTTGATGATAACGGGAATCTTCTGAAAGATCAGCCAATGGTCAGCGGATACAAATCACAGCTGATTGCAAACAAAAACAGCGGGATTACCTCTGTTGCTGACTTAAAAGGAAAGAAAATCGCAATTGCTTCCTTTACATCAACTTCAGGGTTTGTATGGCCTGCCAACCTGTTGGCTGACAATGGAATCGATCCAGAGAAAGACGTTGAATGGGTGAATGTCGGAAGTCATGACAATGCTGTTCTTGCAGTATATAACGGAGAAGCTGATGCAGCTTTTACATTCAAAGATGCTCGTACATTATTCTCTGAAGAATCATATTACAGCGATTTAATGGATAAAGTGCAGTTTATCATGAACACATCACTTATTCCAAATGACACCATATCAGTCATTCCTAATCTTGATAAAAAACTGAAAGCAAAAGTTAAAGAAGCCTTCATAAATATTGCTAAAACTGAAGAAGGACTTGCTATTGTTCGTGGAATTTATTCTCATGAAGGATATGCAGAAGCAAAAGATTCAGATTATGATGAAGTCAGAACTTATCTTGAAAGACAGAAGAGCTGGAACTTCAATTAAACTGAATGGATTGAAATCATTAAAATATAATGATAATGATATGGCTGTTTCTGTCTCATCAGGACAGCCATATTTATGAATTATCGATAGGAGTCAACTGTGATAGAATTTAAAAATGTCAGCAAAGTATATGCTAACGGAGTCAAAGCTTTGAATAACATAAATCTGAAAATTGATGAAGGGGAGTTCGTTGCCATCATCGGATTGTCCGGAGCTGGAAAATCCACTTTGTTGAGACTGATTAATAAACTGATTGAATCTTCTGGTGGAGAAGTTCTTTTTGAGGGGCAGTCTGTCACTAAAGCAAAGGGGAAAGAGCTGATTAATATCAGAAGACAGATCGGGATGATCTTTCAGGGATTCAATATTGTAAAAAGAATGTCTGTCCTTTCTAATGTTCTCTCAGGAAGAGTGGCATATAATCCTACTTGGAAAACAATTTTAGGAATTTTTCCTGAAGAGGATAAGCAGATTGCTTACAGAGCATTACAAAGAGTTGACATCATTGAAAAAGTTCATAACAGAGCCAGTGATTTGTCAGGTGGACAACAGCAGAGAGTGGCGATTGCAAGAGCATTAGCTCAGCAGCCGAAAATAATGCTGGCCGATGAACCAGTCGCTTCGTTAGATCCTATCACGACAATTCAGGTGATGGATTATCTTAAAAAGATTAATGTTGAAGATGGCATTACTACCATTGCTAATTTACATCATGTTGATCTCGCATTGAAATATGCTACCCGAGTGGTAGGCATTAAAGCCGGGGATATTGTCTATGATATTCAGATGAAAAATGTTAATAAGGAAAAGTTTTTCAGGGATCTTGAAATGGTTTATGGCCGATCAATTCAGAATGACGATGTGTTAGGAGCGAATAATGGATAAAATAATCATTCCAAAACCAAAACGCTTCAAAAGAAATCTAATCATTCTATCCGTTATTTTTCTTATTGTCGGAAGCGGATGGTTTGCAGGATTTAATATTTTTGAAGTTCTGACACATTTATACAAAGGAGGCCGTCTGCTGGGAAGAATGTTTTTCCCGCCAGATTTCAGCTATATACCCAATATAGTAGCCCCCATGATTGAAACCATCAGAATGGCTATAGTAGGTACCGCTGTAGGAGCGGTTGTGGCATTACCGGTAGCGGTGCTAGCTGCCAATAATTTCATAAAAACCAAATGGCTTCATGTCCCGTTAAGAGTGGTCTTAAATATTTTCAGAACCATACCTGCGCTGGTACTTGCTTCTTTATTTGTTGCTGTATTCGGATCAGGTGCATTTTCTGGAGTCATTGCATTATCAATTTTCACATTTGGACTGGTATCAAAATTGACATATGAAACCATCGAAGCGGTGGATTATGGTCAGGTAGAAGCATTGATGTCTTTAGGTGCCAACAAACTTAATGTTCTAAGGTATGCGATTATGCCTCAGATCATGCCGCAGTACATGTCGTATACATTATATGGATTTGAAGTCAATGTCAGAGCAGCGGCTGTTTTAGGTTATGTAGGAGCAGGAGGTATCGGACAGATTTATGAAACTAATCTGGCCTGGAGACAGTTTGACAGGGTTGGAATGATTATTATCTTCACTTTCTTCATCGTTCTGATTATCGATCTGGTAAGCAGCAGCATCAGGAAGAGGTTGGTATAATGGAAAAAATAATCATTAAAAAGCAGGGAAATCATTTCCAGACAGCCATGAAGATACTTTATTATATTATCGTATTCGGACTTATTTTCTGGGGAACAAAAGGAATTGAATATAAAGGTGTCATGAAGACTGCTGCCGGAACACTTGAGGCGCTGTTGAACGGATTCATCAATCCAGATTTATCATATGCATCCAATATGACAATTGACGGGTTGCCTTTTGCCATTCTTGAAACCATTGCCATTGCCATCTGCGGAACCTTTGTATCTGCCATTATCTCAATTCCCTTTGCGCTTCTTGCAAGCCAGAATATTGTCGGTCAGAAAGTTTCAAAAATCGGAAAGCTGATTGTCACAATGATCAGAACATTTCCTGAATTGATTCTGGCACTTGTTTTCATCAGTGTTGTCGGTCCGGGAGCTCCTGCTGGAATACTAGCATTAGGTGTTCATTCAATCGGCATGCTGGCAAAACTGTTTTCTGAAGCGATTGAAAGCATGGATTTAGGTGTGAAAGAAGCACTGGAATCTTGCGGAGGTAATTATTTTGAAGTGCTTTTCAGAGCTATTTTACCTCAGGTAAGCCCTGAACTTATCAGTTATACATTGTATCGATTTGAAATCAATATGAGAGCAGCCTCTACTTTGGGGCTGGTAGGAGCAGGTGGTATCGGAGCTCCTCTCATATTCGCCATAAGGACACGTTCCTGGTCAAGAGCGGGAATCATCATCATTGTACTGATTGCCACTGTTACGATTATTGACCAGATATCAGGCAGAATAAGAAAGAGGATTGTATAATGAATATTTTAGTTGTCAATGATGACAGCATCAATTCTTATGGTATAAAAATACTGGCAGAGAAGTTGAAAAAATATGGGAAAGTATTTGTTGTGGCGCCACATACAGAACAGAGTGCTATCGGACATGGCATCACAATTCACACCCCGATGAAACTTCATGTACAGGAAGATTTTCTTGATGGAGTCAAAGCATGGAGCCTTGAAGGAAAACCGGCAGACTGTGTCAAGTTTGCATTGTATGGACTGCATCTGTCCATAGACCTTGTTGTTTCAGGTATTAATAATGGCCCAAATGTAGGCACTGACATCATGTATTCAGGAACGCTGGCCGGGGCTTCAGAAGCGGTAATCTGCGGGGTTCCAGCCATAGCTGTATCAACTGATTTTGATTCTTTTGAAATGGCTGAAGAAAAAATCGAATGTGTACTTGATAAAATCATCGATAAGAATATTCTGAATTCTGAGATTGTGATTAATGTCAATTTTCCCAGAAAGAAATTTGTTCACTCAAAAGGCATTAAAGTAACTGAACAGGGATTAAGACCTTATTTACACGAGTTTGAATTAGATGGCGATGTATACTGGGCAAAAGGGACCTGGGATGTGATTGAAAACGGAGCCAATACTGATGTATTTGCATATGAAAACGGGTATATCTCCATCACACCGATTCAAATCAACAGAACAGATTATATTTATATGGAGCAGTTAAAAGAAAAGTTTCCGAGCTAAATTTAATGGTGATGAAAATGAATAATGCAAAACCTGTCAATCATATTACCATGGCATTACACATGATGATTCTTGTTTTTGTCACACTTGGTCTGGTCATTGATTTCATGACATCAAATCAGTTAAATGGAGCATTAAAACTGTTTAATTATTATACTATCCAGACAAACTTCATTATTTTCGCAGTCATTGCGATACGGCTGATAAATATTAGAAAACATCAAATAACTTCATCAAAGGTAAGATTCATTACGGAAGGAGCGACTATCTGGTCACTGATTACAATGGTTGTATTTCATTTCATGCTTTCTAAAATCTATCATCCCGAAGGAGTCAGAATTCTGGCTAACTACCTGTTACATTATGCTGTTCCGTCAGGTATGCTGATTTTGTTTTTTATCAGCGACCATGATATTGGCCCTGATTGGAAATATCCTTTTTATATTGCCGGATATCCTTTGCTGTATGGAATTGTTTCAGTAATCAGAGGGAGCATTGACGGATTTTATCCATACTGGTTTTTGAATCCACAGGCAGAGTATCCTGATGGAGTCGGAAATTATGTCAATTTATTTTTACTGATTATCATCATGTGTATTCTTTTTGTGCTGATTAGTTATATACTGTTATCAGTAAGATACAGCATTCTGAAAAGTGTCTTACGAAAGGAAAGAAAAAATGCAGGAAGTTAGAAAAGCAGTCATCATGCGTTTTTTGAAGATTTATTCAAAAATTGCATTAGACAATGGTCTGAAGGTTAATATTCTCAGGAAATCTGATGTGAAACTCAGTGATATAACCAGTGATATAGATGCTGAGACAGAATTGCTTAATATTAGCAATACACCTGTTTTAGCTATCAGACCTACTTTGAGAAAAGACAGTAAAGTGATGATGTACCTTCATGGAGGTTCATATGTAAGCGGTCCCATAAAACTGCAGGTTGATTTTATCAAAAAGCTTGCAATTAAGACAAAAACCACAGCTTATATCGTGGATTATAGAATGGCACCTGAAAACACATATAAAGAAGCTTATGAAGATGCAATGAACGCTTACCGGTTCATTGTTGAGAAACATAAGACAGAAGAAATTATAATCATTGGAGATTCAGCTGGCGGAGGACTGACTTTAGCTTTTACCATGTATTTACGTAAGCTGAAACAGCCGATGCCTCAAAAACTGATTCTCATTTCTCCGTGGCTTGATGTAGCATTGACAAACAAGGAAATAACGAAACTCACGGATGATGATGATTATGTCTTAAGTCAGAAAGGACTTGTTGAAGCTGGTGTTGCCTATGCAGGTGATAAGCCTGTGAAAGATGAGATGATATCACCGCTTTATGGAGATTTGAACGGGCTGCCTATTACATTTTTGCTGTCAGGTACCAATGAAATTCTTGTTTTTGACTGCCGATTACTTAAGAAAAAAGCGGAGAAGTCTGACATGAATCTTTCATATCATGAATATGAGGACATGTTTCATGCGTTTGTGGTGGCACCTCCTGTACTGGAAGAGATTGAAACGGCCACTGAGGATATTATTAACTTCATTAATGAAATTGTGGTTAAAGGAAAAAGAATACCAATTGTGTTATAAGGAGAACAATGAACAATTATAAACTTACTATCCAATATGACGGAGGAAGATATAAGGGGTGGCAGCGATTAGGAGCCGGAGAAAATACAATTCAGGGTAAACTCGAAAAAGTAATTACTGAAATGATTGGAGAACAAACAGAAATCATCGGGTGCAGCAGGACAGACACTGGTGTCCATGCGCTTTCACAGATTGCCAGTTTTAAATGCAGAAGACATTTTTCTGTTGAAGAAATAAAAACATATTTGAATCATTATCTACCCAATGACATATGTGTTACTGAAGTGAAAGAGGTTGATGAGCTGTTTCATGCAAGATTCCATGCAAAATCAAAGACATACTTATATAAAATCTGGAATCATGAAGAGGGAAATCCCTTTATGAGGAAATACAGCATGCACATAAAGGAGAAATTAGATTTAGAAGCGATAAAGGAAGCAGCACCGGTTTTTCTGGGAGAGCATGATTTTACCTCTTTTTCTAATGCCAGATCAAAAAAGAAATCATTTATAAGAGAAATATATGAAGTGGATATTAAAGAAGAACACGGGTGCATAGTAATCAGAATCAGAGGAAACGGATTTTTATATAACATGGTGAGAAAGATGGTTGGAGCTTTAATTGAAGTGGGACTTTCAAAGACGGAACAAACATCAATACAAAAGATTCTTGCATCAAAAGAAAGAAATATGGTTGGTGTTATTGCAGATGCTAATGGATTGTATCTGGAAAAAGTGGAGTATTAATCATTTGATTTTCAGATTGATGTCTTTGTTTTCTGTGGTAAAATGTTACTATGTTATTTTATAAGGAGATTAATCAATGAAAAAAAAGCTGCTGTTTCTAAGTTGTCTTGTTCTGATAGCCATATCATTTACAAGCTGTAAAAGTGATCTTGTTCATGACGAATTACTTTCATATATCAATGAAGAATTACCTTCCATATCTGAATTGGAAGACAATGTGTATATAGCCTATGACAGAGTGTCAGGTGAAAATTATACCGATGACGAGACCATGTATTATGTCATATCGAATGATGTCATCCCTGCTTCTGATAAGCTTGTACAAGCTGCGAAAAACTTTTCATTCACTCAAGAGTCGGTGAAGAATGTACATGAAATATATATCAATGCAGTCAGCCTTCAGCATGAGGCGTTTACTATTGTCCTGACAGCGCTTGAAATGCAGGATCTGGATCAGGTAGCCGCAGCTAATGAAAAATTTGGCTTAGCAGAGCAGGAAATGAAAAAGTATATTAGTGAACTGGAAAAACTGGCAGGCGAACATAATGTTGGATTAACTGATTAGAATTAAAGACAGCGAGGGTGAAGATGAATAAAGACATAGAAATTTTAAGAAAACTGGCATATGAATACCGCAGATGCATTGAAGATGACAGAAACAGTGAAAAAGCAAAACTTCATACTGCTTCCAATGATTTACATATGATCAGACCTGTGGTTCTGATTGATGAGCTTCCATGGATCAGATGAATATCGATAATGAGTTGACACTACTTTGTGGTGATCCGTATCTTCGCAGCATAGAATGGTATATGAGAACTACCATTTATAAATACAGACACCTGCCTGCAGATATGATTATCAAACCATTCATCCCGATAAAAAAAGTGATTCATTCCACGGGTATCGGTGTTTCTGTGTCGGAAGATGTTTTAAGGACTGATGAAAAGAACAGCATTGTCGCCCATCAATATCATGATCAGTTTGAAAATGATGATGATCTCATGAAACTGCATGCCCCGGAGATTTCATATGATAAGGAAGAAACAACAAGACAGTTTCAGCAGGTTGGAGACATTATGGGAGATATTATTCCGGTGAAAATAGTGGGAATGGACTGCCTGTATGTCACAACATGGGATAATATATCTACATATAGGGGCGTTTCTCAATTATTGATTGATCTTGTCGACAGACCGGAATTTTCACATCAGCTAGTTGAGAAGTTAACTGAAATCAAAGTGGATGAATTGAGACAATATGAGGAACTTGACCTTTTTGAAAACGATCCTTCTTTATTGCATTGCACACCAATTCTGACTAATGATTTACCGGCTAAGGAATATTCCGGTGGACCTTTAACCAGAAAAGATATCTGGGGAAGAGGTGCAGCACAGATTTTCTCCTCTGTATCGAAAGATATGCATGAAGAATATGATATCGCTTATATGCAGAAAACCATCGGAGAGTGTGGACTGTCCTACTATGGCTGCTGCGAAGCACTGGATAAGAAAATTGATATAGTTGAAAAACTTAAAAACCTGAGGAAGATCTCCATCACCCCTTGGGCAGATGTGGAAAACGCGGCAGAAATCATTAACAAGCGTTATGTGCTGTCATCAAAACCAAATCCTGCATCTGTAGCTGTTGCTTATCTTGATAAAGAAGCCCTGAGGAAGGAGATTGGAAAGATTCTTTCTGCATGTAAAAAAAATAACTGCTCTGTAGATATTGTTCTAAAAGATATCAGCTCCTGCGGTCACAGACCTGAGAACATCTTCGAATGGGAACAGACTGTTATGCAAATGGTCAATGAATGGTAGATTAAAAAGCTTACACAGCCTCATTGACTGCTTGCCTAAGCATATCTTCAACTTGTCCTGCAATTTCTGACAGCTTGTCGTTATGAACCATACTGATCAGCATTGTCGGTTTTGGCATACCAATGAAAACAGAATCATTTTCTTCATAGACTACCATTTTACATGGTAAAAAGAATCCGGCTTCTAAAAACTCGTCTAGTACTTTTTTAGCTTGAAAAGGATTGCACACTTCAAGAACCTTAAAATTCCTGTTGAAATCAAGATTCTTTTCTTTCAGTTTATCTTTGAAATTGAGCTCATACAATACTCCGAATTTTGCTTTAGTCAAAGCAGCTTTCAGGGATTCTACTGCTTCTTCAAAACTTTTATCTGTTTTGATGATATAGTTGATGTCCATGATATTCCTCCTTAGTTAAATTCAATATAAGATTACCCTGCATACTGTACAACGAATCTTTACCCATATGGAAAAGAATAAAATAATTCTTGATTGACTTTTTAAGAAAAGGTATGATAACAAGGAGCAGGAGGGTACTATGGGACACATCATCAGAAAATGTGATGAAAATGATTTTTATGCACTGCAGGAATTGTCGATCTTCTCTTTTAAAGAAACATTTGAAGCATATAATACAGAAGATAACATGAAGTCATATATAGAAGAAGCATTCAATACTGAAAAACTTATGAATGAATTAAATAACCCTTATTCTCATTTCTATTTCTTGTATTTCAATAACAGCCTTGCAGGATATCTGAAATTAAATGAAGCTAAGGCTCAGACGGATATTCATGATCAATCTTCCATTGAAATAGAACGCATATATCTCAAAAAAGAGTTTCAGGGGAAAGGGTTAGGTTCAGTGTTGCTGAACAGAGCCATTGCTGAGTCTTTGACAATGCAGAAAGATTATATCTGGTTAGGGGTATGGGAACATAACCACAGAGCATTGTCATTGTATGAAAAGAACGGATTTATCGTGTCAGGAAAACATTATTTTATCATGGGAGATGATAAGCAACTGGATTATATTATGACAAAGAATCTGAGCGAAAGCACGATTAGCAGATAAATTGATTATACTATATAATAAGACTATTATTATTTTAAGAGGTGAGTATGAAACTTGATTATGATACTTTGTTAGCTCAGGTGAAAAAACAGGAAGAGCTTCTTCAATTTGATACATTTAATAACCGTGATGCCTGGGAGATTGGTAACCTGCTGGTTCAAAAAGCACAAAAAGAAAATTTGAAAGTTTCTATTGATATCAGCAGAAACGGTCACCAGCTTTTTCATTATGCCATGGAAGGGACATCACCAAGCAATGACTCATGGATTAAAAGGAAGATGAATGTGGTTGCTTTGTTTTCACACAGTTCATACTATATTGGGTTACTATATGAGAAAAAAGGATCGAGTATTTATGATGCAGATGCATTGCCGGCAGAAAATTTTGCAGCACATGGCGGCTCTTTTCCCATAATATTGAAAAATACAGGTGTCATTGGAACCATAACAGTATCAGGGTTACCATCTGAAGAAGATCATCAGATGATTGTTGTTGCTTTACAGCTGTTTTTGAAAGTGACAATATGAGAGATGACCTAAAGGAAAGACTATACAGGAACAGACTAATGATTGCGATGACTGGAGCAATGATTATCTGCTTTATCTTCTCTGTTCTATACCCCATGAAATTTTCTGACAATTTGACAGAAGCCTTCAAGGTTTCAGCAGCAGTTGGTTTACTTGCTTTTGTTGTCATCCATGGAACAGCCAGATATGGCTGGCAGAGAATGAGTATTTTCTTTGCTGTTACTTTTATCGTGTCATTCACAATGGAAAGCATAAGCATTAAGACAGGATTTCCGTTTGGCAATTACTATTACACCGATGCACTGGGAATCATGCTTGGTGATGTTCCTTTAAAAATAATGCCTGCCTATTTTTTTACAGGGTACCTTGCCTGGACAATGAGTACTACTTTTTTAAAAGAGTTCGGGCATGGTATCAGGAAGAAAAATGTTTTCCTTGTACCCTTGATTGCTTCTTTTATCATGGTCATGTGGGATTATTGTTTTGATCCGGTCATGTCTACCATTGAAAAAAACTGGATATGGGAAATTGAAGGAGCTTTTCATGGTGTACCGGTATCAAATTATCTGGGATGGTTCCTGACAGTGTATATTATTTTTCAGATTTTTGCTTTGCTGCTCTATAAGTTCTCGGAGAAAAACGATATCAGACAGACGAAAAAATACTGGGGGATGATTCCGGTCATGTTTTTTATACAGGCTGTTCCTTATCTCATTTTTCCGTTGGTTAATCATTCTAATGAGGAGATATACTGGTCTTCGTTCCTTGGAGCCATCTTCACTATGGTATTTGTTTCAATGCTGAATATGGTGATTATACGGGGGTATCCAAAAAAGTATTTCAATATCGAATAATTATTTTGACATCAAGATAAAACAAGCATATGATGGATAATATCTTAATATAAAGATAAAAAAGGAAAGAGGTAACGGGATTGAATTCAAATATTAAACTGATGATGGCATTACAGAAGTTGAATTTGAGTTTCATTGAAAAAGCAGAGAAGAATATTGGAAGGTTAGGGATTTCTGTTACTGAGTTCCTGATTTTAGCTCACTTAAATCTTAAGGATGTGGAAAAGACGCAGAAACTTGGTGAAATTGCCAATATAACCAGTGGAACAATTACCTATACAGTAAATAAGCTGGTTCAAAGAGGATATGTGAGACAGTATCAGGATGACAATGACAGAAGGATTTTCATGATATCAATTACAGAAGCAGGAAGAAATTTGTACAAAACTGTGTTTGATGAACACCTTATCTTCCTGAATAAAATGCTTTCAGGGATTAATGAAGATGAAAAAATCAATCTTATAGAACAATTAAATCAACTTGAGAAAAGCATAAATATGAACCAAAGAAATTTTAGTTAAAGGAGATCATGGGAAAAATGAAAGTAAGCATAATTTATCATAGTGAGACTGGAAACACTGAAAAAGTAGCGAAACTGATAGAAGAATCAGTTTGTCAGATTGAAGGGGTTAAAGCTGAATCCATGGCTATTTCAGAAGTTGATGAATCTTTTGTCAACGATTCAGCAATCGTTTTTTTCGGAACACCTACCTATGCTGGTACCTATTCATGGCAGATGAAGAAATGGCTGGATACCTGCAGAATAAAGTTTGCCGGTAAAATAGGATGTGTTTTTGCCACAGAAAAGTACATTGGAGGTGGTGCTGATAATGCTGAAATGGCTCTTATCAGCGAACTTCTTGTTAAAGGTATGTTTGCCTATTCTGTCGGGGCCAGTGAAGGCCAGCCTTATACTCACTTTGGTGCTGTTTGCATAAAAGACGGTACAGATGAGCAGAAAGAAAGAGTGAAGATATTTGCGAAGAGAGTGACGAAAAAAGTGAAAGAAATGTTTGGAGACTGAAATGGATGGGAAAAATAGAGATGAGATTAAATTAGGAATGAAGGTCATGGTTGTACAGAAACAAGATCAGCAATCAGGAAAACTGACTGAAGGGATTGTTGCAGAAATTCTTACAAAATCAACAACTCATCCACATGGTATCAAGGTGATGACGACATCTGGAGTAGTGGGAAGAGTCAAAAAAATAGAAACAGAAAGAGAATTATGAAGTCATTAGACAAGTATATCATCGGAATCATCATTGTATTAGCATTAATATTTTCTGCAGTTATAGTAACTGTCGCTTTATATAACAACAAACAGGCAGAAGTACCTGCAAAAACTCCGGATCCTACGGAGGAAACAGTGATAACCGCTCCTCCTGAGGTGACTAAAGACCAAACAGAAGCACCGACCGATTCCCCGGTAGTGACACCCACCGAAATGCCGGAAGCAACACCCACTGAAACTCCAGTGGCAACACCAACCGAAACTCCTGTGGCAACACCAACCGAGCCACTTCCTGAAAAATCTCCTGATATTGAAGCCAGTCAGGATGAGAATATCAAATTTGTAAAAGCGGATGGTTCTTTAGTCTATAACAACTATGAAGAACCAAGAGAAATCCTATAT
>JAFGUQ010000039.1 GCA_016938455.1 Clostridia bacterium | reverse complement strand
CAATCCTTGGTGTTATTGTGGAAGTAAAGAAAAGTGCAACAGGAAGAGCGACTGTCTGAGCAAATATTGCTGTAAATGCCATAGTTCTCATAAGTTCACCAATGTATCCCTGAAGCATTGTAAGTGGGACAAAGACTACTACATTTGTCAGTGTAGATGCAAAAAGCGGTGCCGCCAGTTCGGCGACTCCCACTGAAGCTGCTTCAAGTCTGTCTTTACCAAGTCCCATGTGTCTGATTATGTTTTCCAGTATTATTATTGAGTTATCAAAATTGACACCTATTGATATTGTCAGAGCATACAGCGATACCATGTTAATACTCATCTTTCCTGCCCACATTACAAAAAATGCTGATATTATCGATATCGGCACTGACACAAAAATTACAAAAGCTGGTCTGAATGTACCAATAAGAAAAAGTATGACAAAAAATCCAAGTATAAATCCCTGCCATGCTGTGTCGATTATTCCTTTTATTGAAAGATCTATAAATTCAGAGTCATCTCTTGCAATTACCATTTTAAGACCTTGAGGAAGATCTCTTATAAGTAAATCAACAACTTCTCTGACATTCTGTGCAATCTCTACAGTATTTGTACCTGTCTGTTTTTTTACATCCATTGTAATTGCAGGTTTTCCGTTAATAGAAGCATATCCTGAAGGTTCTTTATATGAGTCTTCAACATCAGCGACATCTCTTATATAAACAGGGACTCCACTTCTGTTTGTCACAACTATATCTCTTATACTCTGAATACTGTCAAACTGACCATAAGCTTTGACAACTGTCGATACTGGTATGGTTTCACTTTTTACTTCTCCGGCAGGTAGATTCATATTATGTGATCTCAGGGCCATTATCACCTGGTTAATATCAATTCCATAAGCTGATAATCTGTTTCCATCTATATTGACATTTACCTGTCTTAAAAACCCTCCATTGACAATGACTTTTGCTACATCATCAACTTTTTCTATCCTTGTCTTAAGGTAATTTTCCACATAACTTCTTAATTCTCTGAGATTATACTCCTGTTCAGAGTACAACGCCAAAGTCATTATTGGTCTTGATGCAGGATCCATCTTTCTTATATTTGGTTCTTCTATTGTTGCAGGCAGATTTGAGCGTATCTCATTTATTCTTCTCTGTATCTCTATCGCTGCTATATCAATATCTTTTTCACCATAATCAAATTCAATCAGAACCTGAGATACACTATCCATTGACCATGAATTTATCTGTTTTAATGCTCCAAGGTCACTAAATGCACTTTCAAGTTTTTTAGTCACAAGTTCTTCCATATCTGTTGATGACATCCCTGGATTTATTACAATGACAGAAATAATCGGAAGGTTTACTGTTGGAAGAAGGTCTATTTTAAGATTCAGTATTCCAAATATCCCTGCTCCAAGAAGAGCAAGAAATATCATGAGTATGAGTATTGGTCTATGTACAACTTTTCTAAATAAATTCATATATTTCTCCTCTTAAAGTGTTCCGTGTCTTAACACATCTTCTCTTGATACCACTCTGACTAATGAACCATCAGTGATATTCTGTTTTCCGTTTGTCACGACAGTATCATTTTCTGATAACCCTTCTATAACTTCAATTCTTTCATGATTTCTTATACCGGTCTTAATACTTACTCTCTGTACTTTCTCATCTTTTACCTTATATACAAAAGTCTCGTCTCCTATTTCAATCAGAGCAGATACAGGGATTACAAGAGAATCTTTCTTTTCGTCTGAAATAATATTTCCGCGACAGAACATACCTGGAATTATAGCGTTTGTGCTGTTATCAATTCTCACTCTGACAATAAAAGCTCTGCTTACAGGGTCAAGCGAAGGTATAATTATCTCAACAGTACCTTCAATATCTTTTTTAAGTGCATCTATTGATATTGTGACTTTATCCTGTTTTTTTATTTTACTGAAATCAATTTCTGACACTTTGAAATCAGCTATTACAGAAGATATTTTTTCAAATGACAATACAACAACGCCTGGCGAGGTTATATTTTGTTCATCAAGATATTTTTCAACCACAAATCCGTCAAAAGGAGCATAAAATTTACTGTATTCAAGATTAGCCTGAGCTTCCTGTTTCATTGCCTGAGCTTTTTTAATATTCGCTTTGACAATATTGACAGAAGCTTTTAATGCTTCAAGTTTTGCTTTAGCCATTTTAAGCTCAGTATTAGTATCATCATATTTTTTTCTATCAACAGAACCCTTATCAAACAAAGTCTTTATCCTTCCAAAGTTTATATTGATATTATCATACATTGCCTGAGCTTCACTTGTCTGTGCTTCAAGTCTCTGAATATTTGCCTCACCTTCCTCTATTCCAGCCTGTGCCTGATCAAGTACAGCTTTAATATCATCTGCTTCAACTTCAAGCAGAAGTTCACCTTTTTTAACAAATTCACCTTTATCATAAGGAAGTGAGATTATCTT
>JAFGUQ010000038.1 GCA_016938455.1 Clostridia bacterium | reverse complement strand
TTTTAGTACAGTTTTCACCTGTGTTTTCTATCGAGGGTTATACCAAAGGAGAGGCACATGGAGTTTGTACTTCTACTGTGTTCTCTATCGAGGACTTTTGGGACCAAGATGTACATCGAGACAGTCATTCTATTGCAAGAAAAAGACAGCTAAAAAAAGACAGTGAAATAGGTGTTACTTCATCATTTATGAGGATTGATGATTTACAAATTAATTATATGGGATTTCTCTTTCTATGTGAATCCAAAACCATTTTTCACTATCAAAATGACAGACAGTTTGATTTTAGCAGACAGATGAGGTATAATCTTTTTCTGAGTAAGCCAGATGATCGCATGTATCTATCGAAAGATTGTATATGAGGAAAGTCCGGGCTCCAAAGGGCAAGGGTGCCGGGTAACTCCCGGTGAAGGCGACTTTAAGGAAAGTGCAACAGAAATATACCGCCTGTGAAAACAGGTAAGGATGAAAAGGCGAGGTAAGAGCTCACCGCTAACCTGGTAACAGGATAGGCAATGTAAACCCCACCTGGAGCAACACCGTGATATAAGACATTTAGCGGCCCGTTAGTTTTATAGAGGTGGCTTGAACGAAATAGAAATATTTGGTCTAGACAGATGATCATCCAATACAGAACCCGGCTTATAGACTTACTCAAAATAATATGTGAAAGCCCACTTTACAAGGTGGGTTTTTACTTAAACAATCTGTATATCAGATTGTTTTGATCATACTCCATCGGGAAATCATGAGGGAAAAATAATATCATTCTAATCATATAAACCAGTATGAAAATGACAATAATAGCAATAAAGATTTTTGTGCATGGTTTTTTAGTGAAGTATGAATAGAGCATAACGATGAATGTCACCGGTACAAGCAGGAACAAAGGATGAAGAATAAACGCATTCTCAATGTCTCCCTGCAAAAGAAAAAGAAATGCCCTTGTCATCCCACAGGAAGGACAAGGGATACCAGTCACTTTTTTAAATACACAGATTGATTGATCTGAAAAAACCAGAAAGACTGCCACAATAATTACAACCAGCAATATGGGCAGGATTTTTTTCATTTAAGCACTTTCCCAAATATTGTTTAATTGTTTTTGCATAATCATCATTGAAACAGGAAATAAAAGAAAGACGGAAAGCACTGCTAGAAGCAATCCGTAATCCTTGCATGGGACACCTTGTTCTTTTGAAATTTGCACAATATACTTTTCGTATTTATATGCCCAATAGACTAAATAAATTCCAAATGTCAGAATACTTCCAATGGCTTCGATGATAGGATTCAATCTGTTATCATCCAAAACAGCACTGATTTCATAGGTCACTGTATATGCCCAGTAAATATTAAATAGACCGACAGAAACAATAGAAAAAAACAGGCATATTCCCAAGGGTCTTCTTTCACCGATATAATTCATAATAACACCTCGCAAATGATATGTTACCAAAAAAAACCTTTTAAAACAACTTAAACTTAATATATAATTGTAGAATAATAAAATAGAAAGAAAAATAATGAATAAAAGAAAGTTTCTATATAATACTTCAGCAGTCCTCATCATTTTCAGTATTAATAAGGTGTTGGGTTTTTTCAGGGAATCTTTGATTGCTGCTGGATATGGTGCTTCTGTGTCTTCAGACGCTTTTTATTTTGCTCTTTCCATTACCAGCCTTCTGTTCATTGTCACAGGAGCTTTTTCAAATATCATGAAACCGATTATCATAAAAATTCAAAATGAAAAAGGGATAAAAGAAGGAGAAGAGTTTTTCAGTTCATTAATTAATTTCATTACCATTCTGCTTGTGATGGCATGTGTTTTACTGGCAATCTTTGCGAAACAGATTATTACTGTTTTTGGATATGGTTTTACTGCTGAAAAAATACAGTTGACAGTGATTCTGTTTCGGATTTCTCTGATTTCTTCTTTTTCAGTATGCTTGTCATCCATTTATGCTTCTTACTTTGATTGCAGAAAAATGTTTGTTTCATCTGCGTTTGATGCTTACTTTTTTAATATCATCACCATCAGTTTTCTGTTTTTGTTTGCAAACAGCGATAACATCATCACTTTTGCTTATGTATATGCCGCAGGTGAATTTTTCAGAATCATCTATTTCAATATAATTTTATTGAAAAAAAGATTTCATCATAATCTTAGGACTACAGGTTTCCATGACCGGGAAGTCAGACATACTGGGAAAATGGCTTTACCTCTGCTGGCAGGGAATTTAAGTGGGCTCTTCAATACCATGATTGACAGAATTTTAGCATCCACATTAAAAATTGGGTCCATTTCAGCTTTGAATTATGCAGATAAACTGACCAGCATTTTCACCGGACTTTTCTTGACAGCTATCATGAAAGTGGTTTTTCCTTCTTTGGCAGAAACTTCTCTGGTTGATCAGACCGAATATAAAAGAAAGACATCGCAGATTTTAAATTTCACTCTTTTTCTGGCATTGCCGGTCGTAACAGCTTTTATTGTATTTGCCAGAAAACTGGTGATTGTCATATATGAACATGGTGCTTTTACATCATCTGATACTACAGTCGTTTCAGAAATTGTCATTATTTATTCTATAGCCATGTTTTTTAGTTCGTTGAATTTAACCATGGGAAAATTCTTCTATATTAACAAGCAGACAAAAATCATATTGATTTCAGGATTGATTGGCTTTGTGGTCAATGTCACTTTCAATTTGATTCTTATCAGACCTTACCAGCAGAATGGTCTGGCAATAGCTACTCTTATTTCCTCGTTTTTAAGAACACTGTTCATGTTCTACATTATGGTTTTCAGAAATAAGTCGCTTGATTTAGCCTATAATCTTAAAAGCTTTCTTAAGTCACTCTTATCAACAGCAGTCATGATAAGCGGGGCTTTTTTAATGAGCAGATTGATAGACAGTTATATGTTCTCGGGTAAGGTTATGCATGAGATACTTGGTATGATGGTTATCGCATTTACCGGTGCTGTTATTTATGCAGGGATACAATACCTGCTGAAAAGTGAGGAACTGAACTATTTCTTACCAAAAAGATGGAAGAATCTGAAAGGATAAGTTATGAAAATTGCTGTTTTTGGAGCTGGATATGTTGGGTTGGTCTGTAGTGCCTGTTTTTCTGATTTTGGCATAGATGTCATGTGTATCGATATTGATGAAGAAAAAATTGAAAAATTGAATCATTCCATTCTTCCGGTATTTGAACCGGGTCTTGAAGAACTGCTTAAAAAGAATCTTTTAAATGGAAGACTGAAATTTTCTTCAGATTCGATTCAAGCCATTCACTCAAGCGAGATTATTTTCATTACAGTAGGTACTCCAAATAATGAACATCATATTGCTGACTTGACTCAAATTTATGAACTGGCGGCACAGATAGGAAAGCATATAAACGGATATAAGGTCATTGCCATAAAAAGTACAGTTCCTGTCGGGACTAACAGGAAAGTCAGGGAAGTCATTGAAGAAAATATCAATGAGAGAAACATGAAAATTGAATTTGATGTGGTATCAAACCCGGAGTTTCTAAGAGAAGGCAAAGCAATTTACGATTTTACTCATCCTGATAAAATTGTCATCGGGAGTGACAATGAAAATGCGACTGATATAATCAAGAAACTTTACAAACCAATATATATTGGAGAAATCCCTTTTATATGCTGTGATATTGAAAGTGCAGAATTAATTAAATATGCCTGTAACGCTTTCCTGGCAACTAAAATTGCGTTTATCAATGAAATGGCAAACTTGTGTGAAAGAACAGGGGGAAATATCAATGCAGTTGCTTATGCGATGGGTAAGGATGGCAGAATCGGTTCAAAGTTCCTGCATCCGGGGCCCGGGTTCGGAGGAAGCTGCTTTCCAAAGGACCTTTTGGCTTTGACTACTTTTGCCAGTGAAAATGGTGTCAGCCTTGATATCGCTACAGCCACATATCAATCAAATAACCGTCAGAAAAAGGAAGTCGTTAATAAACTGAGAAAGCGAATGGTTGAATTAAGAAACAAAAAAATCGCTGTCCTCGGACTGACTTTCAAAGCAGAAACTGATGACATCAGAGAATCTGCAGCTTTAGAGGTCATCGCTGAACTTTTAAAGGAAGGATGTCATATCAATGCCTATGATCCAAAGGGAATGGACAATATGAAAAAAATATTCCCGGCTGTCAATTATTCAGTCAGCTATAAAGAATGTGTAAAAGATGCTGATGCAGTTGTCATATTAACAG
Organism: Clostridia bacterium; assembly: GCA_016938455.1. Lineage (GTDB taxonomy): Bacteria > Bacillota > Clostridia > DUPQ01 > DUPQ01 > JAFGUQ01. Next base: position 9,670 of record JAFGUQ010000038.1, on the reverse strand, counting down.
AATGGCATGAACTGAGAAACCTGGATTTAAACTATTTGAAGAAGAACATGAGGGGGACTCTGTTATATGACAGCAGAAATCTGTATAATCGAAGTGAAGTTGAGCAATTAGGCTTGATTTATATTGGTACTGGGGTATAATAAAAACGACTTTAAAAATAAGGGGTGCATTATGCGAAAAATAGCGTTTATCGGTGCAGGAAGTTTTGGATTTACAAGAACTCTTGTCAAAGACATTTTATCATTCGAAGCCTTTAATGATTGTGAATTGGCTTTAATGGACATCGATGATGAACGGCTTGAATTTATTGAAAAAGCTGTACATAAGATTGTCGAAAAAGGGAATTATAAAGCAAAAGTAACAGCAACAAAAGATAGAGTAGAAGCTCTTCGTAATGCTGATGGAGTAGTCTGTACAGTACTTGCAGGTGATGTTGATGTCTGGAGAAATGATATTGAGATTCCTAAAAAGTATGGTGTTGATATCAATGTCGGTGACACAAGAGGACCTGCTGGTATTTTCAGGTTTTTAAGAACATATCCGCTGATGATGAGCATTTGCAGAGATATTGAGAAATACTGTCCTGATGCCATATTCCTGAATTACACTAATCCTATGGCAATGCTGTGCAGAGCAATGCAGGGTCAAAGCAATGTCAATGTCACAGGACTTTGCCACAGTGTTCAAGGAACCGCTGAAATGCTTGCAGAGTGGATTGGAGCTCCGATTAATGAAGTGGAGTATCTTTGTGCAGGAATCAATCATCAGGCGTTTTATCTCGAATATAAATGGAATGGAAAAGATGCCTATCCTTTAATTAAAGAAGCCATAGAAAAACCTGAAATCTATCAGAAAGAATTAGTCAGGAATGAAATGTACAAGCACCTTGACTATTATGTGACCGAATCAAGCGGGCACAATTCAGAGTATAATGCATGGTTCAGGAAAAGACCTGATTTAATTGAAAAATACTGTTTACATGGAACTAACTGGAATCCAGGTGTATACGGATATATTAAAGATGAATACCTGAAAAGGAAAGACAACTGGAAACATGATATTATCGAGTGGCTGGATAAAGAGGATATTGACATCACCAGAGGACATGAATATGCAGCGTTTATCTTTAATGCTGTTTTCGGAGATAACTCAATGTTCAAATTCAACGGGAATGTTCAGAACTTTGGATTGATTGAGAATTTACCTTATGGCTGCTGTGTTGAAGTACCGGTATTAGCTTCAAAAGGTGGCTTAGAGAAAATTGCTGTCGGGAAAATGCCTGATCATCTGGCTGTATTACTTAATATTTCAGCAAGATGTGAAGAGCTGGTGGTTAATGGAGCGATTGAAGGCGATAAAAAGAAAATCTATCAGGCCATTTATTTTGACCCGCTCACTTCAGCAGTGCTGTCATTAGATGAAATCAAACAGATGGTAGACGAAATGTTTGAATTCAATAAAGAATATCTTAGTTATATGAAATAAAAAAGAGCTCCTCAATCTGAGGAGCTTTTGTTTTAATGTTTCGCTTTGCTATCGAGGAAAGCATTCATTTCATTCTGGAAAGTGTCAAAGTCTTTTGTCAATTCCAAAAAGCTTGTCACTACCTTTTCGTCAAATTGAGTGCCCGCTCCAGCTTCAAGCTGCTTTCTTGCTGTTTCAAGGCCAAGCTTTTCTCTATACTGCCTGTCGCTCATCATTGCATCAAAAGCATCTACAACCGAAATAATTCTAGTTTCCAAAGGGATCATATCAGCTTTTAACCCTTCTGGATAACCTGTTCCATCTAAACGCTCATGGTGATATCTGATGATTGGAACGATATCTTTAAACATGGAGACTGCTGATAAAATATGTGCTCCTTTTATGGTATGCATCTTTATCTCATCATATTCAACATTGGTTAATTTATCTTTTTTGGCAAGTAAATCATCTGAGGTTCCTATCTTTCCAACATCATGGAACAGTCCTCCGATTCTTATTTTTTCAACAATTGTATCTGGCAACCCCATGAAATGACCAACTTTCATAGCATAGTAGGAGACCCTGTCAGAATGACCTCTGGTATAAATATCTTTAGCATCAACAACCAGCCTTAAAGCTTCAATGGTATCCATATACCTTTCTCTCAACATGCCATATGTTTTTGAAAGCTCATCATTCTTCTCGTTAACTAATGAATGCAGGAATGCATTATTGATAGAAGAGGCGGCGATTGAACAGTAGATTTTCAGTAATTTCAGACCTTCTTCAATTTCTCCGACACCGACTTCTGCATAAATGACTCCCATACTATTACCATACTCGTTCACCAGAGGGATAATGATTCCGTTATTGAAACTGATGCTGTTCTTATTAACTCTGGAATTTCCGATCTGCTCCATCATTTCATGTCCGAGATAGTCTATGAAATGCGAAACATCATCAGAATACTTACCGATACCTTTAAAAATGCTTTTATCACTTTCATTGGACACATCGGCATAGTTGTCAACTAGAATAAAAGCATTCTGAGAATTTAAAAGAGGCAACAGTTCTCTTAGAATCTGCTCCAGAATATCTCCTATCGGCTGAAGCTGATAGATATTTGGAACAGCCTGTAATATTCTGTTTAATCCATCAGAGAATTTTTTGATTGTTCTTACCTGAGAAATTGATTTAATACCTGACTCAATTAATAATATGAACTGGTCAAAACGGTCACTCTTTTCACAATAACCTTGAATAGCCAGTTTTTTGATTGTCTCAAGCGGTGGAGCCAGATCCTTGTATCCGGTTAATAGCAGAATATATATTTCTGTATTGAACTTTCTTATTTCTTCAACCACCTTATCACCATGAATGGGAGACATCAAATAGTCCAGCACCATCAGATCGAAGTGCTCAATTTTCAGTCTGTCAATGGCCTCAAGAGGATTGGTTATTTCTGTTGTAGAATATCCTTGCCTGTATAACACAGATGACAGAGAATCAAGTATACCCGGATCATCATCAACAATTATTATTTTGTAATCTCTCTTCTCCGAATTATCCCTTACACTACGCCTCATTTTTTATCTCCTTATATGATGGTATTCTTATCTGGAATGCCGTTCCTTTACCAGGTTCTGAAGTAAATGATACATCGCCGTTAAAATGCCCTCTGATAGTTGAATATGCCATATACATTCCTAAACCCGTTCCATCTTTTCCTTTAGTGGTTACCATTTCCTTGAATAACCTGCTTTTTATTTTCTCATCCATCCCTGATCCGTAATCAACAATTTTGAATAGAAGGAACCCGTATTCCAGCACTACCTCAAAATCGATGATCCCTGATTTTCCTTCATAAGCCTGAATCGCATTGGTTATTATATTATTAAAAACTTGAACTAAACTGCTTATATCACCTTTGATTCTTGAGTAAGGTGATGCCATTATATTTTCCCGTAAGTCACAATGAAACTTTTTCAGTTCAAATTTCATTAACAATCTTGTTCTGCTCATCAGTTCTTTTAAAGTGAAAATCCCTTCACTAGCCGTAGTCAGCTGAACTGCCTGACCTTTGACTGCAGAAATCATCTCGGACATATATGCACAGTAAGGAGACACCTTGTTAGCCCATTCAATGATTTCATTTGCAATCTCAACATGATCTTCCTTAGTTACACTTGGATCATTCAGCGATTCCAAATATTCTTTTCCTAATGATACCAGTGTATCAGAAACTCCTGAAATTGTCATAATCGGAGTTTTTAAATTATGTGCAATACCGCCAATAAGGTTTCCAAGTGAGGCAAGACGTTCTTTCTCCATGAGAATTTCCTGATTTCTCTTGATTTCCTCCATTTTATTCCTGATTTCAGTAATATCTTTTACCAGTATCGTTGTGCAGTAATATTTATCGTTCACAGTGACATTTGAAATGACAAAGCTAAGATGAGAGACACTTGAGCTGGTTTCAATTGTTTTTTCAAATGTAAAAGGTACATCACTCTTAATTACCATATTCAGTGCATTCGAGAAGTTGTTCTGATCCTTACCTGCAAGAAAAGGTGTCTGCATTGCTTCTAGAATGCTTCTGTTTCTTTGTATATCTATTTCGGCATTATCACAAATTCTCTTTATTGTTTTGTTATAGTCCAATACAATCAGTTCATGATTGACTATGATGACCCCATCTGATAACTGATTGAAAATATGGTCTAAAGCAACAGGCATGACATTCAGAAAATCATACTTTAAAACTGCAAATAAGAATAATATGACTCCTGCTGAAAAAGCTACGGGAGTTATGTATACAGGAAAATACTCAATTAATCTGTACGAACTTAGAATATTAATCGAAAATGGAGCTGCAATTCCCAGAATTATCATTATTGACTGTTTTGAGAAGAAGCCTGAAGTTTTTAAGGAGGTATAGACCATGTATGACAACCCGATAACAATATATGCATAAGTAAAAATATTGTGGAATGTAAAATAGGGACCAAGCTGCATATCAGTGCTTTTTGCAGCATATTTGACAATCAGCAGTTTATTCTGTTCAGTTGTTGCAGCCATTAGCAAAGAAACCAGTGAGGGGATGAAAACAAGTGAATGCTTGAAATTAAGTTTAATACTTCCTTTATAGTAAATGATTCCGGTGAAAAGCAAAAATGGTGGTAAGAAACACACACCGATGAAGTAGAATGTTATTAAGGGATATGATACATCCCCATTATTAAAATACATGTAATAGACTTGAAGAAGTTGACCAAGGCTCCAAATTAGGACTGCAACCATATCCAGTATGAAAACATAGTGAAGCTGTGTTTTTTTATCGCGTTTAAAGGTAATGATAATCATGACAATTATTAAAAGAATTGAAAAGTGTAGGATGATGAAGGGTATTGAAAACAGATTTTCCATTTTTACCTCGTCATATTCAGAAACAGGTTTTTATATTCTACAGATCCATTTCTATCAGCCATTACAGATCCTACTAGGAAGTCATATTTAACGCCTTTGATGGAAATGCTGTTTCTCTCATTTTCTGAAAGCTTAACAAAAATATTGAATTTGCTCTTCTGATACTTCTCGAAAAAGAACTTGCATTCATTAATTGCAGCAATGAATATTTTATTAAAGTCATAACTTCGATCAACAATATATAACCTGATCATGTCCAGTACATTATATAGATTTAACCCTTTTGAGTATAATTCAACAACTCCATAAGCGACAGTTTTTTCTTTATCTGTTATTTTAAAAACCTGTCTCTGTGCATAAATGCCAGCCATGGCATAAATCTGCTTCATCTCTTTGATTTCAAAATCCAGGTGGTTATAACCATGAGCAGCACAATATAATCCGGGCAAGTTGGCATTTGCATAAGATATGAATTCATCATAATTCTTCAGTACTTTGCACTTCAGATAACTTTTACTGGATGCATCATAACTATCATAATAACACTCGAAGTAGTCAATAGTCTCATAGAGAAACTTGTTTTCATCATCTATATAATTTCCAATACTCTGATACATTTTATTGTGCCATTTATTGGTAGCATCAAAGTAGGTAAGGTAATATTTGAAATACGGGTTACATAGAAGATAGTCGTTAATGGCTAAATAGACTGAAGTCTTTGAAGATGGAAATAATCTAGACTGAGGAATAGCAGCTAAGTGCTGTGCAAGAAAAGTATTGTTGTAGATCCGTAAAGCTGAAGCACCCATATAAATTTTATCTTGATGATAAAAAACTGGATTTGAGATAATATGAGGGTAAATTTTGATTTTATTCATTGTTTCAATCATGTCATTGAATGAGATTTCGATTTCTTTTCTAGGTTTTAATTTAAAATAGTCAGATTCCTCATATAACTGATAGATTGTTTCTCTTGAGAAATCTGTTATTTCACAAATATCAGGATATGTTTTTCTGAAGATGTACTTAAATAGAGAGTAGTTGGAGAACCAGTCAATGTCATCAAACTCAGTTCCATATAGAAGCTGCGATCCAGAAGAAGGGATGATATATTTGATTCTGGCATCGATACAGACCTGAGACTGCTCGAATATGATGCAAAGATTCCTGATATTATCATCAATATCAAGATTAAGGCTTTCTGAATAGAAAGAGACACCAGCTGTATTGATATCTTTCACTTCACACTGTGAACCATCATTAAGAAGTATATACATATCTTCATCTGTTTCAGGAATATATCTAGAATATCTTCTTTTGAAGCTTGAGCGAAAGACTTTCGGGAAATCAAGAACCAGTGAGTTATCCCGGATGTCAATAATTTGACTGTCAAAATCAAACAAAGTTTCTTTTAAAACAAAAGATATGCTTATTGTCTGGCCGATCTGATAGCGGTCAGGAATATTCTTTGGTATATAGAGAAGCTGTTTATCTTTTCTTGAATAAATGAGATTTCCCTGCTCAAAATCATCTGCAGTAAAAAATACTGAAGCTTGTAATTCTGATGACCGGCCGATATTTCTGAGTATGTCTAAAATATAAATAGAATTCTCAATTTCCTTATCTCTGATCATGTAATGATCCTCGCTTTTTCTTTCGTATATATAGTATTATATAGTTATAAAAAGCAAAAAACAATACAATTATTCATTAATTATCATTTCAGTAATAAAATTCCAGTACTTTTTAGGCATGAAATTCATCTGAAGTTTTAAATTTTTCCTTTTGGGAATTGCAATATGATTGTGATAAGTCTTGAAAAAATGCTCATATTCATCTTCGGCTTGAATATTACCGATTTTTTTATCTTCAGTATACTTGCCGATCAGGCAATTTTTCTGATCATAAATGGCATAGATTTTTCTCTTTGTATCATGGATAATGAAGTTGTACTGATTAAATCTGTCTTTGAAATGACCGCTGATTAAACTGGTCACATTATTTGTCGGGGTATATTCAGCATAAAGCAACTGCTCGCTTAGTTTTTTAAACCGAAGAAACCCGGTCAGCCTGTGAGCTTCTCTTTCAACGCACAGTTTTGCTTTAATCACTTTGCACAGTTCTTCATCTGTTCTCATGAATAATGTCTGTTCTCTGTATTTTTTTGCCTGGCTGATAAAATAGAATAATTGAGAGTAAAGACATTCATCATCTTTCAGAAATGCTTTATAAACTGTCTCAAAGCATTCAAAAGTACATCTGTCTATGAGATAGCGTTCCATTTTATGATATATGGAAAGGTCTGTCATTATTTCCAGATCGATTCTGAAAAAATTCTCCTGGATGCTGTTACCACTTATGAATGCCGGATTCTCCTTATTTTTCATAGCATGGTAGAAGCAGGTAATCAGTCCTTCAAAAGTCCCGTCAAACTGGTAAACTATCATAATCCGGCACCCTCAAGTTTTAAAAGATCATTGTTGAAGAATGATAACTGATTGACATTTGTCTGAGTATTCGTCTGAAGAATCAGCTGGTTCTGAATGGATGTTTGCGTGAAACTGATACTGGAATTGTATTTACCATCACAAGTGATGAAGAAAACAGCTCTCTTAACAACTACACCGATTTTTTTCAGATGTTCAAAATGTATGATTGCATTCCTTCTGGCTCCAATAATTCTTTTGGCACTGGTGACACCGATTCCTGGAATTCTGAGTAACATCTCGTATGGAGCTGTATTGATTTCCATCGGGAACAGGTGAAGATTGTTTAATGCCCACTGGCATTTAGGGTCGATGTATCTGTTGAAATTCGGATTATTGATATTTAGTATCTCATCTGCCTTGAATTTATAGAACCGAAGCAGAAAATCCGCCTGATATAGCCTGTGTTCACGAAGCATAGGAGGTTTTACATGCAAAGCAGGAAGATTTGAGTCAACATTGACAGGCACATAAGCACTGAAATAGACTCTTTTCAAATTGAATTTCTGATACATTGCTTCTGTCAGTTTCAACATTTTCAGATCGCTGTCATCAGAAGCACCGACAATCATCTGAGTAGACTGACCTCCAGGGACAAAACGTGGAGTGCTCCTGAAAACTTTTCGATTATCATTGTACTCAATAATTTTATTATTAATCAGAACCATAGGAGAGACAAGGTCTGTCTTTGATTTGTCCGGAGCAAGAAGTTTAAGGCTTTTTTCTGATGGAAGCTCAATATTCACACTCATCCGGTCGACAATTTTCCCAAGCTTTTCTATGATTGATTTATCAGCACCCGGGATTGCTTTCACATGTATATATCCGTTAAAATGATATTCAGTGCGAAGCATGAAGACACTCTTGTAAATGAGTTCCATGGTGAAGTCAGGAGAGTTAATGATTCCACTGCTTAAAAACAGACCTTCAATATAGTTTCGTAGATAAAAGTTATATGTCAGCTCGCATAACTCCTTCGGAGTAAATGATGCTCTTTTTATATCATTAGACTTTCGGTTGATACAGAATTTACAATCATAAATACACATGTTTGTATAAAGAATCTTTAAAAGCGATATGCATCTTCCGTCAGAAGTGAAACTATGACATATACCTGCTTTCACACTGTTACCAAGCATGCCTGACTGTCCTCCTCTTGCAACGCCTGAGGAGGCACATGATACATCATATTTAGCGGCATCAGCCAGTATTGACAGTTTTTCATCTAAATTCATATGTCTATTTTATCAACAAAACCATGCGAAGTCAAACATATGTTCTTTTTATTATTGTTGACATTATACAGGTTTAATGGTATATTTCTTTAGTCACGAAGACGAAACCAGATTTTTGGTTTCGTCTTTATTTTTTTAGGAGGACAGAAGAAATGAACAAAACAAAAAAACTGACTTATTCCGGAATATTCATAGCATTAGGTGTTGTCATCCCCTATATTTTCCATATACTGGGTGGGCCTGCACTAGGCAGTGTATTGCTGCCTATGCACATACCTGTTTTGCTTTGCGGTTTTATCTGCGGGAAGAAACATGGTTTCATAGTGGGGCTAATCACACCTGTTTTAAGTTATCTTGTCACAGGATTTACCATGCCGCCGATGCCGATTGTCATTTACATGATATTTGAACTAAGCGCCTATGGATTTTTTGCTGGACTCATATATGAAAAAACTGGAAAAAAAGTGCTTCTTGCATTACTCGGAAGTATGGTGATTGGCAGAATTGTCAAGGGAGCAGTGACATTTTTAATGACTGTTCCATTTGGGAATGCTTTCATATTCAAAGGATTCATGACTTCAACTTTCGTAGTTGGTATCTGGGGGATTCTTATCCAGTTACTTCTGATTCCTGTGGTTATCAAGATGTACGAAAAACTAACTTTAAATCATCAATGATAAAATTGATGGACTGTTGAATTTTCATATCAGTTGTACCTGGGATGAAAATATTATGAAGATTAAGCGGAATGATATATTTTCTGCAGGTAGCCTCAAATATGCATTTTGAAATATCCGGTGTAATCTCACCTTGTATTCCTCCACTGGCAATGATACCGATAGGGCCGATGAGACAGTCAAAGGTGTTCTTTGATATTTTTTTAATAATTCTCTCTTCTCCTGTGAGCCCGAAGTCAGCTCCGGCTGCAAGCATATTCGATGTCGCGGTTTTATTCGTACCCAAAGCGTAGATCTTGATTCTGTCTCCAAAATGATCTCTAAGCGACTTAATGACAGTTTTCCCGATTCCTGCTCCTTGAGCGTCCAAGACAGCGATTTT
>JAFGUQ010000037.1 GCA_016938455.1 Clostridia bacterium | reverse complement strand
TAAAATCATCAATAAAGTACTGTGCTTCTTCAAAAGTAATACCCATTGCGGCAAATACAACTGCAAAAGCTTCTTCCTGATTTTTAACACTTGCCTGTCTTGCTATCTGAGCAGCAAGCATATTATGAGGGAGACCCGAAACAGAAAATATAGGAAGTTTCTGTCCTCTAACAAGCGTATTCATACCGTCAATAGCTGAAACACCAGTCTGTATAAAGTCATTAGGATAGTTTCTTGCAAATGGATTTATTGGAACACCGTTAATATCAAGATGTTTGTCAGCCATTATCTCTGGACCATCATCCATAGGTCTTCCACCACCATCAAATACCCTGCCTACTATATCTTTTGATACTGGAAGTGTTGCAACTCTTCCAAGAAATTTAACTTTTGAATTATGTATATCAATTCCGGCTGCTGATTCAAAAAGCTGAACTAAAGCTCTATCTTCATCGATTTCAAGGACTTTACCTCTTCTCATCTCACCATTCTGAAGTTCGATCTCAACAAGTTCTTCGTATTTGACATTATTGACTTTGTCAACTACCATCAGCGGGCCAGCTACTTCTCTGATAGTTCTATATTCTTTCATAGATTTCCTCCGTTAGACATTTCTTATAGCTTCCCTAAGTTTTTTTTCAAGCTCTTCAAATCTTTCTAGTTCTTCTTCAGGAATAAAATGTGCTCTAGCAACTTCTACTCTGACAGGAAGCCTGAAAAGTTCATCAATATCAATTTCCTCACCGGCCTCAACTCTTGCCATAGCTTCGTCGTAGAAAGATAAGACAAGTTTGATTATCCTGTGCTGTTTTTTCAATGATGAATAAGCATCTTCATCATCAAATGCATTCTGCTGGAGAAAATCTTCTCTTAGAGATTTAGCAGTTTCAAGTATTATTCTTTCTCTTGTTGAAAGTGCATCAATACCGACAAGTCTGACAATTTCCTCAAGTTCAGCTTCTTCCTGAAGTATTCTCAGTGCTTTATTCTTGTTGTCATTCCAGGATGAACCGAAGAGATCTGATATATATTCACTAATATTCTCATTATATAATGAATATGAATTCAGCCAGTTTATCGCAGGGAAATGTCTTGCATGAGCAAGTTTGTAATCCAGACTCCAGAAAACTTTGACAATTCTCAATGTATTCTGTGTAACTGGTTCTGAAAGGTCACCACCAGGAGGAGAAACAGCACCAATTACTGTAAGAGCACCTTCTCTTTCCATATCCTGACCAAGACATTTGACTTTTCCTGCTCTTTCATAAAAAGAAGCAAGTCTTGAACCAAGATACGCTGGATACCCTTCTTCACCAGGCATTTCTTCAAGTCTTCCAGACATTTCTCTAAGTGCTTCAGCCCATCTTGATGATGAGTCAGCCATAAGAGCAACTGAATATCCCATATCTCTAAAATATTCAGCAATTGTAAGTCCTGTATAAATAGAGGCTTCTCGTGCTGCAACAGGCATATTGGATGTATTTGCTATAAGTACTGTCCTTTTCATTAGAGGATGACCTGATTTTGGATCTTTCAATTCAGGAAATTCCATAAGAACATCTGTCATCTCATTTCCTCTTTCTCCGCATCCTATAAATATTACAACCTGTGCATCAGACCATTTAGCCAGCTGATGCTGAACAACAGTCTTACCTGAACCGAAAGGACCCGGAATAGCTGCTGTGCCACCTTTGGTAACAGGAAAGAAAGTATCGACAATTCTCTGTCCGGTAACCATAGGTTCGTTTGTAGCCAGTCTTTTGTTATATGGTCTTCCCTGTCTTACAGGCCATTTCTGCATCATACATATATTAACATTTTCACCAGATGGAGTCTTAACTTCCGCTATTACTTCCTCAATTGTAAACTCACCATTTTTAATAACGACAAGTTCACCTTCAACTCCGGGTGGAACCATGACTTTATGTTCAATAAGTATAGTTTCCTGTACTTTTCCAAGTACATCTCCACCTTTTACCTGTACACCTTTTTCAAGTATAGGCTGAAATTCCCATTTTTTTTCTCTGTTTAAAGCAGGAACCTGAACTCCTCTCTGAATAAATTCTCCAGTTGCTTTAAACAAACCTTCCAGTGGTCTCTGAATACCATCGTATATACTTTCAATAAGCCCTGGCCCTAATTCCGCCATCAAAGGCTGATTTGTTGTATAAACAGGTTCGCCCGGTCCAAGACCGGCTGTATCTTCATAGACCTGAATTGAAGCTTTATCACCTCTTATCTCAACGATCTCACCGATAAGTTTTTTATCTGAGACCATGACAACGTCAAAAAGTTTTACATTTTCCATTCCTCTTGCAACAACAAGAGGGCCTGAAACTTTAGATATTATACCTTTTGGAGCTTCCATGTTTTTCCCTTCCTTTCTTTTTTTACGATTTTCCGCCGATTACATCTGCTCCGACCGCTTTGATTGCGATATTCCTAAGTCTTTCATTGTTTATACCGCTTGACTCTACATTGGTAGGCAGAATTATCACAGAAGGTAAAACCTGCGCAGAAAATTCCTCAATTACATCAAGCATTTTTTCCGCATAATCTTCTGTTATGAAAACGACCGCATATTCAGAAGTCTTTTTAAACTCTGAAAGTGATTCTCTTGCTTCATCCACATTTTTGACATATCTGCATTCAAAGTCAAAAAGTCTGAATAAAGACACTAATTCTTTATTTCCAATTATAGCTATTTTATACATAGGTCTCTCTCAACCTTTCCTTGATTACTGTTTCGGGAACATTATTAAACTTCCCCTCAAGTATCATCTTAAGATTTTTTAATTCAAACTCAATCCCAAGTACAAATGCAATTACTGTCTCGACAGAAAGAGTTATAAATTTTGCTTCCTTAGTTATAGTGATAAGCATATTATCCATTTCCTTTTCCATTTGAGCAAAATCCTTATCTTTAGTATAGATATCATTCAATCTGGAAAAAATTTTAAAATAATCTGAACAGACAAAATGTCTGCTGACATTTTCTTCACTATCACTATAAGCTTTTCCAAGTTTAAATTCAGAGACAAATCCACCAGGTATTATAAGTCTTGAGAAAAATTCCCTAGTCATACCGAAATTGTGACATCTGAATATAAGTTTGAAATTTGTAATATCAATAAGATTTCTAATGTATTTTGTCCAGAAAGCATTTCTGTATTCAAGCATATATGCAAAAAAACTTCTGTCAATATACACTTCTGCCTCAAATACTGAATCTTCCTTTATCCT
>JAFGUQ010000036.1 GCA_016938455.1 Clostridia bacterium | reverse complement strand
TGAAACATTTTACATTGCGGGATGTAAAAAGTTTTTTAAATGTATCTGAAATAAAAAATATATTACTATATCGATAGCTATGGACGAGGTGGAGTCCATAGTTTTTTAATTCCTTTATTTTTCATCTTATAGAAAACCACTCTGCTTCGTCCCATGAGAAAGGATGACATTATGAGTTTAATCGCATTTGAGAAAATCGCAAAACAGTTCCCTGGAAGAGAGGTACTTAAAGAAGTATCATTCGCTGTTGCTTCAAAAGAAAGAGTAGCACTGGTGGGGACTAACGGGACAGGAAAAACCACTTTACTGAAGATTGCCATGGGAGACTTGAACCAGGACAGTGGCAGAGTCATGACGGCCAGAGGTATAAAAATAGGATATATTTCGCAGTCAATGGAGCAGTTTAAAAGCAGTAATCTTGAGGATACTGCGCTTTCCATTCAGCAGATTACCAATCTGGAAAAGAAAATGAGACTACTTGAGAAAGCAATGAAAGGAGCAAAGGATCAGGAACTTGAAGAACTTTACAATCAGTATTCAAAAGTGACGCAGCAGTTTGAAGCTATAGATGGATATACCAAGGAAGTTGAATTAAAAAAAATACTGATGGGATTGAATCTTGACGAAAATTCTATTAACTTACCAGTGAATAAGCTAAGCGGAGGTGAAAAAATGAGAGTGCTTCTTGGAAGGATGCTCATTGAAAATCCAGACCTCCTTATATTGGATGAACCAACTAACCATCTTGATATGGTGGCAATTGAATGGCTTGAAGAGTATTTGAAAAAATTCAGTGGAGGAGTACTGTTTGTTTCTCATGACAGGTATTTTCTGGATAAGGTTTCTACCAGAATTGTAGAACTGGAAGGTGGAACCATTACAGAGTGCAAGGGAAGTTTCTCTAATTTCATAGAACAGAAAAACGTCATGAGGGAGTTTCATTCAAGTGAAATAAAGAGACTGAAAAGTGAGATCAAAAAAGAGCTAAGTGCTGCAGAGACATTGAGATCACACAGGAAAATGAATGCGTATCATTCCAGATTGAAAGTGGTGTCAAAACTTGAAAAAAAACTTGACTTGGAAAGAAGTAAGTCTACCGACATGCATTTAAAAATGGATGTAGGATTTGCCGTCAAAACAGACAAGAACAACCACATTTCCAAACTGATTGCATGGGGAGAGCATTTTCACAAAGCTTTTGGTGATAAAGTACTCTTTGAAGAGGCAGAATTTGTTATTTACGGAGGGGAAAAAGTAGCGGTCATAGGAGCTAATGGCAGCGGGAAAACCACTCTGCTGAACATTCTGATGGGTCTTGATAATGAGTTTAAAGGGACAGCAACCTTGGGAACCTGGGTTAAATACGGGTACTTGTCTCAGGATATTTCGTTTGAAGATGAAGAAGTGACTATGCTGGATTTCATCATGACAAAAACCGGTTATGACAAAGCGCAGGCATTGAAATTCCTTGCAGAATACAAGTTTTACGGCGATGAAACAAATAAAAAAATCAGTATTCTAAGCGGAGGAGAGAAAATGAGGCTTGCATTAGCGCAGGAACTTCTGAAACATCCATACTGCCTGATTTTAGATGAACCTACAAATCATCTTGACATCTATTCGAAAGAGGTAATGGAAAAACTGCTTAAAGAATACATCGGGACGGTCATCATGGTTTCTCATGACAGGTATTTCATTAACCGGAGTGCAGATAAAATCATTGAAATTGAAAACAGAAAAACGATGATGTATGAAGGAAACTTTGAGGATTATCTTCGTCAGAAGAATAAGAAGGATGAAAAAGTTGACGTTACACCGGAAGTGATGAAAGCCTCTTCGAAAATCGATAAATCTGAAATGAGGAAAAGAAAGATTGAAGAAGAAATCATGCAGCTGGAAAAGGAAATCCTGCTCATTGAAGAAGAGATAAAAAAAATGGAGGAATTATTTATCAGCGATGTCAAATATGTGGAATATGAAGAATATGATTTAAAGGTTAAACTTCTCCAGAAAAATTATGCCGTCTGGGAATCGCTAAGTAAATCGTTGACAGATAATGTCTGATTTGCTATAATGCTTGAAAAGTGAGTGTACCTACTGATTTTTCTCAGGAGCGGTACAGAAATTTATTTTTACACGTAGAACCTGCGGAGTCACTAACATGTGATAACGCAGGTTTTTTGTTATAAAATATAGGGGAGAAGAATTACATGACAATGACAGCAAAGCACAATATCAAAGTATATTACTGGTATTTAGGTTTATTTCAATTGCTTGTCGGGCCAATCATAACTCTATACCTGCTTTATAAAGGGCTCAGTTTCACTGAAATCATGACACTGCAGTCAATTTTCGCTATTTCAGTGTTTTTACTCGAAGTGCCTACCGGTGCTGTTGGAGATCTTTTCGGAAGGAAAAAAAGTCTGGTCTTAGCCTGTCTTGCCATGATAGCAGGTTTGTTTGTATACATTATTGGACAGCAGTTTATAGTGTTTGCTGTAGGAGAATTCTTACTTGCACTTGGAATGAGCCTTAAATCTGGTAGTGATACTGCTCTGATTTATGATTCTCTTCTGGAATCGGGACAGGCAGATGAGTTCACGAAGATTCAGGGAAAGGGGAATTCATATATGCTCGGAGTGCAGATTATCGGGTCTGTTGCTGCAGGATATATCTACACTCTGAATGAACAGTTTCCAATGATATTATCGATGATAATGATGGCATTTGCTGCTGTATCAGCATTATTTTTCAAGGAAATAGAGATTCATAAAGACAAAGTGAAACCAGACTATTTTACACAGATAAAAGAGAGCGCCTCTTTTTTATATCATCATAAAAGAGTACGATCTATTGTTATTTACTTCATGTTTTTCGCATTGTTTTTCAGGGCCGGTTTCTGGTTCTACCAGCCATATATGACTGCCTTGTCGATTGATGTAAAGTATTTCGGGCTAATTTTTGCAGCATTTAACATTGTGGCGACACTGGCTTCACGATTTTCTCATATCTACATCAAAAAGACTAAAGGGAAATCACTGATACTACTAAGCCTTTTAACAGGAGTCTCTTTCATCCTGCTTGGAATTTTCAGGATCCAGGCGGCAGTTGTCTTCATTTTTATTCAGCAGCTTGTCAGAGGAGTCAATAATCCTGTCTTCATGAAATTTATGAATAAGCATATAGAAAGTGATAAAAGAGCGACTGTTATCTCTTTCAGCAGTTTACTCAACAACCTTGGCATCGCTTTGATTTTTCCACTGGTCGGTTATCTGATGGATCGTATCAATATCATCAGTTTGAATTTATTCACGGGTATTCTTATGCTGACCGGTACTGTTTTCTTTTACTTCTTTCTGAGAAGAAAACTGATCAGAGACTGATTGAAAGATATTTCAGAGATTATAATCTTTTTGTGTTGTTTATTGATTTTTGAGATATACTTTTATTAAGATACAATCATCACAGTTAAATAGGACAGCTTTGCTTTTGCGTTTGAAGTTTATTTTATAGAGTAAATGGAGGTACAAAATGGTTTACTGTAAAAAAATAATTGGTATTTCAATGGTTGTTTTTCTGATGCTTTTCATAGCATCGTGCCAGAAAAGCAATGGTAATGATGATGTGGCTTCATCTCCTGCAAATAATACTTATACTATCAAGCCAATTGAGTCAAAAGAAATAACACCTTCACCTGAAGTAAAATCTCCTGTGATCACTTTGGAGCAGTTCCTGTCATCAGATACAAAGCATGTCTATGTCAAATATGAAGGAATCACCGGAGACAGCAGCTATTTAATGGAATATGAGTTGTGGCAAAAAGGAAACATGACAAGAATTGATTATTATAAAGGAGGAGTACTTGACAGCACATTATATGCCGATCAGGAATCAGCCATGACATATATGCACAAATCAGGGCGTTTGATTCAGGCTCTAAATCCACCTGAATACTATTATGATTTTTATAGACAGGACTTCAAGACTGCTGCTGTCAGTGAACTTGAGTCTCCGAAAAGAATCTTGTATTCTTTTATAGTAGATAAATTTTACAAACTTCCTGCTGCACAGGCAGGCTATTATACAGTTGAAGTTACTTATGTGACTGATGACACTGGTATTTTAATGCAGGAGGTGACAGGAAACAGTTCCTATGGTGAGAAACCGAAAGGATTGAATCTGGTCAGAAACACATTCACAGTAATGGAAATCAATACTGATTTGGAAGACAGCCTGTTTATTAAACCAGTAGTCAACTGAAAATTATTTATCAAAATCACGGATGAACATATCAGTATGTTCTTCATTGATGAAGTCATCAACACCGCTGATACCGATTTGCTCAAGTATGGACTGCATGCATTCATTATGAACAGTTAACTTAACTGCCGAAGAGTAAGCGGCATTATCGACAAATTCCTTTCCTTTAGAAGCTGGAATCAATGCTTTGGGTCCACCGACACAGCCACCGGTACACCCCATACCTTCTATGAAGTTACCTTCAATCTTTCCTTCTTTAAGATTATTGAGAACTTGTCTGCACTCTTGTACTCCCTGTGCTTTGATGGCTCTCACTTTATCGGCTTTATCAGGATATAAAGCTTCAACTGTATCTGAGACAGCAATTGAGACTCCTCCGGTTCTGGCGTATAGTCGTCCGTCTTTAGAAGCATATTCAGAAGATGGTGTCTCAGGCAACTGACTTAGCGTCATATTGCAGGCTTCAAATATGTTCTTAAGTTCCTCAAAGGTAAGTACAAAATCAATATCTCCGATCACATCCTTTTCCTTTGCTTCTGCTTTTTTGGCAACACAAGGTCCGACAAAAACAACTTTGTAATCCGGATTGAGTTTTTTAATGATTCTTCCTGCTGCAATCATGGGGGATATGGAAGGAGAGGTATCTTTTATGAACTGACTGTACACTTTTTTAAGCATTCCGATCCACATGGGGCAACAACATGAGGTAATAAGAAAATCTTCTTTGCTTTTTACCTTTTTATTAAATTCAACTGCTTCCTTTAAGGTGAGAATATCTGCAAAAAAAGCAACTTCAACCATATCGATGAATCCGATTTTTAAAAATGCGGTTCTCAGTTTCTCAAGCGTGACATCACTTCCGAATTGCCCTGCAATGGCAGGGGCTACTGCAATAATGACTTTTCTGTTTTCTTTCAATAATTCCTGCAGAGGAAGATACTCGATTTTATCAACAAAATTACCGTTTTCACATTGATCTACACACTGTCCGCAATCAGTGCATTTCAAGGGGTCAATGATTAGATCCCTTCTTTCTCTGTCATGAATGATGGCATCAAACGGACAGTAAATCTTGCATTTTGATGCACCATCTTCATCAACACAATGAGCAGAACAGGGAGAAATCTTCTTCACTACATGGCTGATTCCTTTGTAGTTTTTAATGGCATATTTCAGGTCAGTGATGTATTCGTCTACATTTGTATAGACAATATCCACACCACATAAAGCTGAGACTATCCCTGCCAGTTTCTGCTTGTTATAGTGGCTGTCATTGAAAATATTCTTGACAGTGTTTTCAAAAGTACCCGCCTGATAAGAATTAATCAATGTCTGAAAGAGATTATGATATTTTTCCATGATGACCTCCTGAATATAAATAAATTCTATACCAAAAAAGAAGTTTATACAATTCATTGCCATCATGGTGTAAAATAAGGATAAAGTAATGATAGGTGGTCAATGATGAAAATAGTAGTGCTTGACGGGAAAATGCTGAACCCCGGAGATTTATCATGGGAGGCATTAAAAAAACTAGGTGAGGTAACCATATATGACAGAACGGGTAATGATCAGATTGTTTCGAGAATCGGTGATGCCGAAATCGTTTTAACCAATAAAACACCAATCAGAAGAGAGACATTGGATCAGGTAAATAATCTCAGATATATTAGTGTTTTAGCTACCGGATTTGATGTTGTAGATATAAAGTATGCCAGCAAGAAAAGAATCACAGTGTCAAACGCACCTGCCTACAGTACGAATTCAGTAGCACAGATGGTCTTTGCTTTATTACTTGAGATCTGCCATCAGGTTGGTGATCACAACCAGAAAACAAAAGAAGGCAAATGGTCCAGAAGTATCGACTTCAGTTTCTGGGACCACCCGCTTTATGAATTGAAAGACAAAACAATGGGCATCATTGGATTCGGGCAAATCGGCCGGCAAACAGCTGATATTGCTTTAGCTTTCGGAATGAATGTCCTTGTTGCCACAAGAACTGTTGACAAAGCGCTTGAAAAGAGCGGGTTATCATTTGTTTCCTTAGAAAAACTTTATTCAAACAGTGATGTCATAAGTCTTCATTGCCCTGCAACAGACAGCACTAAAGAGATGATTAACATGGACACAATATCAAAAATGAAAAAAGGAGTCATATTAATCAACACAGCAAGAGGAGCACTGGTTGCAGAAGAAGACTTAGCTGAAGCTTTGAAAACAGGACATATAGCATATGCAGCAGTGGATGTGCTGTCAAAGGAACCTGCTGACATCAATAATCCGCTGTTACAGGCACCAAACTGCTTCATCACACCTCATATTGCATGGGCGACTAAAGAGGCAAGACAACGGCTGATGGACATAACCGTTAAAAATGTTGTTGAATTTCAAGGAGGACACCCGGTTAATGTAGTCAATTCCTGAATGGTTTATTTTTTATGGAAAGGACTGTCCGAATTAAGGAATAAGAAAAATCTTCCAGATATCTTCTGGCATTTTTAATGGCATCTTCAAGGTTCATGGCATCAGGTATGATACTGAAAACACCGTCAATGCCATGGAGATAGACTTGTTCATACCCCTTTCCTAAGGCTCCGGATATACAGACAACAGGAACATTGTATTTCTTGGCAGCCAGTGCTAAACCGACAGGCACTTTCCCGTATGCCGTCTGGAAATCAGTTTTACCTTCACCTGTAATCAGTAAATCAGCTTCTTTTATTTGTTCCATGAAATGGCAGGTTTCAATAACAATATCAATCCCCGGTTTTAAAGAAGCACCAAGAAATGTCAGAAGACCAAAACCAAGACCACCTGCAGCTCCGGCTCCTTCTGTATCCTCAAAAACTTCCTGATTTACGTTTTTCGCAATTCTTGCTAAATTCTGTAAACCACTGTCTAATATATGGATATCCTCATCATTGGCACCTTTCTGCCTGGAATAAACAAAACTTGCTCCTGATTTACCATAAAGCGGATTTTTTACATCGCAGGCAGCCATGATATGGCAATGTGAAATTCTTCTGTCCAAGCCAGACATGTCAATGGAGGCAATTTCATTTAGATACCGGCCACCTTGACCAAGAAGAACATTGTTTCTGTCATAGAATTTTATCCCAAGTGCCTGAGCCATACCCATTCCACCATCTGTGGTTGCACTTCCTCCTATCCCGATAATAATGTCTTGGCAACCGATATCCATCGCGTTGGCAATCAATTCACCAACCCCGAAAGTGGTTGTATGCATAGGATTTCGTTTAGATGGTTCAATCAGATCAAGGCCGGCAGCGGATGCCATTTCAATTACTGCTGTCTTCTTATCACCAAGAATCCCAAAATATGAGTCAATAAGATTCATGAAAGGACCATGTACCTTAGTTTTGATGATTTCTCCATTTGTTGCTGCTACGAAAGCATTGACAGTTCCTTCACCTCCATCAGCCACCGGAATTTTAGTGACCTTAATTGCCGGTGCTGCTTTTTTAATTCCTGCTTCTATAGCAGAAGCAACTTCAACAGAAGTCAGACATCCTTTAAATGAATCAGGGGCTATGATGATTTTCATATTTTCTCCAATCGAACAATTAG
>JAFGUQ010000035.1 GCA_016938455.1 Clostridia bacterium | reverse complement strand
TTGCCTTTGGCTATGCACTTCCTGCTACCGGTGTGCTCAGGACTTTCACCTGTTAGACTATGCCCATGCTGGGCACACAGAAAAGACCATTTCTTTCGAAATGGTCTTAAAGTTATTTTTAATTATTCTAATATTTTTGTAACTGTTCCAGATCCTACTGTTCTTCCACCTTCTCTGATAGCAAATCTTAATCCTTCTTCCATAGCGATAGGAGTAATCAATTTGATTTTCATGTCAATGTGGTCACCAGGCATACACATTTCTGTGCCTTCTGGTAATGTAGCTACACCAGTAACGTCTGTTGTTCTGAAGAAGAACTGTGGTCTGTAACCTGTGAAGAATGGAGTATGTCTTCCACCTTCATCATTAGTCAATACATAAACCTGACCTTCATAATAGGTATGTGGTGTAATTGATTTAGGCTTAGCAAGTACCTGGCCTCTTTCGATGTCAGATCTCTGTACGCCTCTCAGTAAGCAACCGACGTTATCTCCAGCTGAGCCTTCATCAAGAATTTTTCTGAACATTTCAACGCCTGTAACAACAGATTTTGCTGTAGGTTTGATTCCGACGATTTCAACTTCTTCACCAGTTTTGATGATCCCTCTTTCAATTCTACCTGTAGCAACTGTTCCTCTTCCTGTGATAGTGAAAACATCTTCTACCGGCATTAAGAAAGGTTTTTCTGTTGCTCTTTTCGGAGTTGGGATATAACTGTCAACAGCTGCCATTAATTCTAAGATTGAAGCATACTCAGGAGCTGTCGGATCTGTAGAAGCGCATTCAAGTGCTTTAAGTGCTGATCCTTTGACAATCGGAATATCATCTCCCGGGAATTCATATTCAGATAATAATTCTCTTAATTCCATTTCAACTAATTCAAGTAATTCTTCATCGTCAACCTGGTCTGTCTTGTTCATGTAAACTACAATATAGTCAACACCAACCTGATGAGCTAAAAGAATATGTTCTCTTGTCTGAGGCATTGGGCCATCAGCTGCTGATACAACTAAAATCGCACCATCCATCTGAGCGGCACCAGTGATCATGTTCTTAACATAGTCAGCATGGCCTGGGCAGTCAACGTGAGCATAATGTCTGTTTGCTGTTTCATATTCAACATGAGCAGTATTGATGGTGATTCCTCTTTCTCTTT
Source organism: Clostridia bacterium (assembly GCA_016938455.1). GTDB lineage: Bacteria > Bacillota > Clostridia > DUPQ01 > DUPQ01 > JAFGUQ01. The sequence continues at coordinate 11,371 of JAFGUQ010000035.1, read as the reverse complement.
CTTCTGGAGCTGCATCTATCTGATCGTATGCTTTAAATACAATATTTTTGTCTGTTAATCCTAATACTTTAGTTATAACAGCTGTCAAAGTGGTTTTACCATGGTCTACGTGACCTATCGTACCAATGTTACAATGTGGTTTGTTTCTTTCAAATTTAGCTTTTGCCATTTTTATTTCCTCCCTTTAATATAAAACGCATTTATTTTTATATTTAACACGTAATTACTACGTTTAAAAACTGGTTTATTGCTGTTTTTATTGACAACAATACTATTTTATACATGTTTGTTTATGACGTCAACCCTACAATTGAGAAAACTTCTCAGCAAGGCTCTTTGGTAGTTCATCATAATGGTCAAACTGCATAGTGAATGTTCCTCTGCCCTGTGTTCTTGAACGCAAAGTTGTTGCATATCCGAACATATCAGATAAAGGAACAAATCCTCTGATCACCTGCATATTGTTTCTGGGTTCCATTCCGTCAATTTTCCCTCTTCTTGAATTTATATCACCCATGACATCGCCCATGTAGTCTTCCGGTACTACTACGTCAACTCTCATGATCGGTTCAAGAATAATCGGATTCGCTTTTCGGCAAGCTTCCTTAAACGCCATAGAACCCGCTATTTTGAATGCCATTTCAGATGAGTCAACATCATGATATGATCCGTCAATTAATGTTACTTTTATATCCAAAACAGGATACCCGGCAATAACACCAGTGTTCATGGCATCTTTTATTCCTGCATTGACCGCTGGGATATATTCCTTAGGAATACTTCCGCCAACTGTTTTGTCTATAAATTCATAACCGCCTGGGCTTGGCAGAGGTTCAAGTATAATGACGCAATGTCCATATTGACCTTTACCACCTGATTGCCTGACAAATTTACCTTCTGCCTGAACTTTGTTCTTGATGGTTTCTTTATATGCAACCTGTGGTTTGCCAATATTGGCTTCTACACCAAATTCTCTTTTAAGTCTGTCAACAATGATGTCAAGGTGCAGCTCTCCCATACCTTCAATAATGGTCTGTCCTGAATCCTGATCTGTATGTGCTCTGAATGTTGGATCTTCTTCAGCCAGTTTGGCAAGTCCTTCACCCATCTTCTGCTGTCCTGCTTTTGTTTTTGGTTCAATAGCAATGGAGATAACAGGCTCCGGAAAAACCATTGATTCAAGAATAACCGGATTGTCTTCATCGCATAAAGTATCACCGGTAGTAGTGTTTTTGAATCCGACCGCACAAGCAATATCTCCCGCATATGCAATTTCCACATCTTCACGATGATTGGCATGCATCATCAGGATTCTTCCAATTCTTTCTCTTTTACCTTTTGTAGAGTTATAAACATAAGAACCAGCTTTAACCTGTCCTGAATAAACTCTGAAGAAACAGATTTTCCCGACAAACGGGTCTGTCATGATTTTAAATGCAAGCGCTGAAAAAGGTCCGTCATCTTTTGGTTCCCTGACTATATTTCTTTCCATTGTTTTCATGGAGTGTCCGATAATAGGTTCCACTTCCAATGGTGAAGGCATATAATCAATAACTGCATCAAGAAGCTTCTGAACACCCTTATTCTTATAAGAAGAACCGCAGGTTACCGGAATCATGTCAACTTTAATAGTGGCTATTCTGATTCCATGTTTAATTTCCTGAAGTGTCAGTGCTTCGCCTTCAAGATACTTCATCATTAATTCTTCTTCTTCTTCGACAACTGCTTCAATCAGCTTTTCTCTGTATTCTTCTGCAAGGTCAATCATGTCTTCAGGAATTTCCTGTTCCTCAATGTTTTGTCCTAAGTCATCTTTGTAGATGTAGGCTTTCATTGTCACGAGATCTATGATCCCTGTAAAATGATCTTCTTTTCCTATCGGTAATTGAATCGGTACTGCTTTTGCTCCGAGTCTTTCTTTCATCATGACAAGACAATGATAGAAATCCGCACCAGTGATGTCCATTTTGTTAACATAAGCAATTCTAGGTACATTGTATCTGTCAGCTTGTCTCCATACTGTCTCTGATTGAGGTTCAACTCCGCCTTTTGCACAAAATAAAGTCACGGCTCCATCAAGAACTCTGAGAGATCTTTCTACTTCCATTGTAAAATCAACGTGTCCAGGAGTATCAATGATATTAATACCATGATCCTTCCATTCAGCTGTTGTCGCAGCAGAAGTGATTGTGATTCCTCTTTCCTGTTCCTGTTCCATCCAGTCCATGGTGGCGGCGCCATCATGTACTTCACCCATTTTGTGAAGTTTCCCTGTATAAAAAAGTATACGCTCTGTAGTTGTTGTCTTGCCGGCGTCTATGTGCGCCATGATACCAATGTTCCTCGTTTTAGCAAGTGGAAACTTTCTAGGCATCATTACCTCCTTTTAATTTTACCATTTATAATGTGCAAAGGCTTTATTAGCTTCTGCCATTCTATGCATTTCTTCTTTTTTCTTGAAAGATCCGCCTAAACCGTTCACTGCATCCATTAGTTCTCCTGCAAGTCTCTGGCTCATTGTTCTTTCACCTCTTGATCTTGAATAGTTGACAATCCATCTAAGCGCTAACGCTTGTCTTCTTTCAGGTCTTACTTCAATAGGTACCTGATAAGTTGATCCACCAACTCTTCTTGCTTTGACTTCAAGTACGGGCATGACGTTCTCTAATGCTTGTTTAAATATATCGAGTGGTTCTTTCCCTGTTTTTTCCTTGATAATGTCAAATGCGCCATAACAAATTTTTTGAGCTGTTCCCTTTTTCCCATCATTCATGATGTTGTTAACAAGTTTTGTAACGGTAACATCATTATACATTGGATCAGGCAATACATATCTCTTTGGTATGTGTCCTTTTCTTGGCACTTTACTTCCCTCCTTCTAAATGAAAAATTTTCATCGGTACTCGTGACTGTTATTGTCATCGTCAGTGTCTAAGGTACATTTTTTATATATTAACGTACTTAGCACTTAATAGTACTTATTTACCTTTTTTTGCTCCGTATTTGGACCTAGACTGTTTTCTGCCATCAACACCTGATGTGTCTAGAGTTCCTCTTACAATATGATATCTGACACCCGGAAGGTCTTTTACTCTTCCCCCTCTTATAAGAACAACACTATGTTCCTGTAAGTTGTGTCCAACACCTGGTATATAAGCTGTAACTTCAATACCGTTGGTAAGTCTTACTCTTGCAATTTTTCTCAAGGCTGAGTTTGGCTTTTTAGGAGTGTTGGTTTTTACAACAGTACATACGCCTCTTTTTTGCGGTGAACTATAATCACTTGATTTTTTCTTGTTGGTGTTATAGCCTTTTCCAAGCGCTGGAGCTGTTGATTTCTTAACAGAAACTTCTCTCCCTTTTCTTACCAGTTGGTTAAATGTTGGCAAATTCCTTGCACCTCCTTCTATAATTTTATTTTTTAAGTATGCAGGCAACTGTCGCAGAGCGTTCAATGCCGCATATTTCACCCAATTGTGTTTTTGAATCAACAAATTCAATCAGTATCTCATGTTTCTCACACATGTCCATGAATTCTTTTATCAATTCAGGTTGTACATCCTTCGCAACATATGCTTTTATAACTTTTCCATCCTTTAGAGCCTTCAGCGATTCTCTCAATCCAACTGTCTTATTCTCTCGACTCAACTCGATTTCCAATTTTTTTACCTCCAAAATTGTCAGAATAAACGCACGGCGTCTATTCTACCACCTGCTCATCATAGTTGTCAAGTACTTCTAAATGGCTTTTTTCATTGTAATCTGCCTGTTGCTCATTGGTAAAGTCCTGAGTAAAAATAATTTCAGTTTTTCTGTACTCTTCCATCCCTGTACCTGCCGGAATCAGTTTACCAATAATAACATTTTCTTTTAATCCGATCAGAGGATCAGTTTTGCCTTTTATCGCTGCATCAGTCAATACTCTTGTTGTTTCCTGGAATGATGCTGCTGACAAGAATGACTCTGTAGCCAGTGAAGCTTTTGTGATTCCAAGTAGAGCTCTCTCGCCTGTTGCAGGAAGTTTACCAAGGCTTTCAGCTTCTGCATTCTTTTCAAGAAACTCAAGATAATTGGTGTATCCGCCTGGCAGAAGGTCAGTATCACCGGAATCCTCCACTTTCACTTTATTCATCATCTGTCTTACTATGATTTCAATATGTTTATCATTAATATCAATACCCTGCATTCTGTATACTTTCTGAACTTCAGCTGTAATATAGTTCTGTACACCTTCAATTCCCTTGATTTTCAGGATATCATTAGGATTAATACTACCTTCTGTGATTTCATCACCTTCAGCAAGAACATCACCTTCAGCAACACATACTCTTGATCCGTAAGGAATAGTATATGCTTTCGCTTCTTTTGACTCCTCGTTTGTAATGATGACTTCTTTTTTCTTCTTTGTTTCAACAATGGAAACAACACCTGAAATTTCTGTGATAATAGCAAGTCCCTTTGGTTTTCTGGCTTCAAATAACTCTTCAACACGAGGCAGACCTTGAGTAATATCGTCTCCGGCAATACCACCGGTATGGAATGTTCTCATGGTAAGCTGTGTACCAGGTTCCCCGATTGACTGAGCTGCAATGATTCCTACTGCTTCTCCAGCATAAATCGGAGCTGTAGTAGCTAAGTTCATCCCATAACATTTCGAACATACACCACTCTTGGTTTTGCAGGTCAGAACCGATCTGATTCTTACTTTCTTAATATCTGCATCAATGACTTTGTCTGCCAGCGTATTATCAATAAAGGTGTCTTTACCGACAATAATCTCACCGGTTGCCGGATTAACAATCTCATTGACAGTGTATCTGCCAACGATTCTTTCTTTCAGTGTCTCAATGATTTCTCCACCGTCATATATCGCTTTGACTTCAATATCATCCTGTGTTCCGCAATCATCCTGCTTTGTGATGACATCCTGACTGACATCAACAAGTCTTCTTGTCAGATAACCTGAGTCAGCGGTTCTCAACGCGGTATCTGCCAGACCTTTTCTGGCACCGTTACTGGAAATGAAGAATTCTAAAACGTTCAGACCTTCACGGAAGTTTGATTTAATCGGGATTTCAATGATTTTACCAGATGTGTCAAACATCAGTCCTCTCATACCAGCCAGCTGCTTAATCTGGTTTTCATTACCTCTTGCACCAGAATGTGACATGATATAAAGCGGATTCAATTCATCCAGTCCATCAATCAGGGCTCTTGTAACCTTGTCTCCTGTTTCAGTCCATAATCTGATTACTGAATTGTATCTTTCTTCGTCAGTAATCAATCCTCTTCTGTACTGTTTGGTTACATTTTCAACCTGCTGTTCTGTCTCTTTGATATACTCATATTTAATCTGCGGAATTTCCATATCGCTGACGCTGATTGTAATCGCGCCTTTTGTTGAATACTTGAATCCCATTTCCTTTATTTTATCAAGAACATCCGCGGTCAGTGTCATTCCATGTACTTTGATAATCTGATTGATAATTTTCCCAAGCTGTTTGCTTCCCACTGTTTCTTCAATTTCAAGTTTGAACAGATTCTCTTTTTTGCTTCTGTCTACAAACCCTAAATCCTGTGGTATTGCTTCATTAAAAATGATTTTCCCTGCAGTCGTATCAATGATCTCACTTTTCATTTCGCCATCAATAAGTTTCTTGACCTTGACTTTTATTTTGGAATGCAGTGTTATATAATTTTCATTCAATCCCATCAGCATTTCTTCAAATCCGCTGTAAATGCTGCCTTCACCAATTTCCCCATCTTTGTTCATAGTCAGGTAATAACTACCAAGAACCATATCCTGTGTTGGAACTGTAATCGGTTTTCCGTCTTTAGGTGCAAGCAGATTGTTGGTTGATAACATCAGGAATCTTGCTTCTGCCTGAGCTTCTGAAGAAAGCGGTACATGAACAGCCATCTGGTCTCCATCAAAATCCGCATTATATGCTGAACAAACCAGAGGATGCAGTTGAATCGCTCTTCCTTCTACTAGAATGGGTTCAAAAGCCTGAATCCCAAGTCTATGTAATGTGGGTGCTCTGTTCAGTAATACCGGATGGTCTTTGATGACATCTTCAAGGATATCCCAGACTTCCACCCTGACTCTGTCAACCATTCTCTTTGCGCTTTTTATATTATGAGCAATACCTGAGTCAACCAGTTTCTTCATGACAAAAGGTTTAAACAGTTCAAGTGCCATTTCTTTTGGAAGTCCGCACTGATATAAAGAAAGTTCCGGGCCGACAACGATAACTGAACGTCCTGAATAGTCAACACGTTTTCCAAGAAGGTTCTGTCTGAATCTTCCCTGTTTTCCTCTTAGCATATCTGACAGAGATTTAAGAGGTCTGTTACCAGGTCCTGTGACCGGTTTTCCTTTTCTTCCATTATTAATCAAAGCATCAACTGATTCCTGAAGCATTCTTTTTTCATTCCTGATAATGATATCAGGTGCCCCTAAATCAAGTAATCTTTTTAATCTGTTGTTTCTGTTAATCACTCGTCTGTATAAATCATTTAAATCGGATGTAGCAAAACGGCCGCCATCAAGCTGAACCATAGGTCTTAATTCCGGTGGAATAACAGGGACAACATCCATGATCATCCATTCAGGTTTATTACCTGATATTCTGAATGATTCCATAGACTCAAGTCTTTTAATGATTCTGACTCTTTTTTGTCCAGTTGAATCTCTCAATTCAAGTTTAAGTGTTTCACACTCTTTTTCAACATCAATTTCCATCAGCAGTTTCTTAACCGCTTCTGCACCCATTTGGGCAGTGAACACTTTCCCGTATTTTTCTATAGCATCCCTGTATTCCTTATCTGTTAAAAGCTGTTTTTTCTCAAATGGAGTATCTCCTCCGTCTAAAACAACATAAGAATTGAAATACAGAATTCTTTCAAGCGATCTTGGACTCATATCCAAAGCTAATCCCATTCTGCTCGGGATTCCTCTGAAATACCATATATGAGATACAGGAGCAGCCAGGTCAATATGACCCATTCTTTCTCTTCTGACTTTGCTTTTCGTCACTTCGACTCCGCATCTGTCGCAGATGACCCCTTTATATCTGACTCTCTTGTACTTTCCGCAGTGACATTCCCAGTCTTTAGTCGGTCCGAAAATTCGCTCACAGAACAAACCATCTCTTTCTGGTTTCAAAGTTCTGTAATTTATTGTTTCAGGTTTTTTCACCTCACCTTTAGACCATTCCTTGATCTTCTCAGGTGAAGCCAATCCTATTTTTATAACATCAAAATTGCTAAAATCTTGCACAACTTACTCCTTTCAACAATTACCTTTTGTAACTAGTTTTTAAAATCATCTTCTTCTTCAATAAACATTCCATCAATATCTTCTCTGCTCATGGAATCACCTTCTTCAAGAAAATCATCATCGTCATCATCGTCATTTTTTTCCATATTGAACAAATCATCATTGTTTAGTCCAAAATCCTCCGGACCTGACAGATTTATATCAAGGCTGAATGTATCATCATCATCAATGCTCTCTTTAATATCAATGATTTCATCGTCTTTAATGACACAGACATCTAACGCCAGACTCTGAAGTTCTTTAACCAGCACTTTAAAGGATTCTGGTATTCCAGGTGTAGGTATGCTTTCACCTTTAACAACAGCTTCATATGTTTTGACTCTACCAACAACATCATCAGATTTCACAGTCAATATCTCCTGTAGAGTATAGGCAGCACCATATGCTTCAAGAGCCCAAACTTCCATTTCTCCGAAACGCTGTCCGCCAAACTGGGCTTTTCCTCCAAGAGGCTGCTGTGTCACAAGAGAATATGGTCCTGTAGAACGTGCATGTATTTTATCATCAACTAAATGATGAAGTTTCAGCATATACATATAGCCTACTGTGACAGGATTGTCAAAAGATTCACCGGTTCTTCCATCATATAAAATGGTTTTACCGTCTTCTCTCAACCCTGCTTTTTGAAGACATTCAACGATATCTTCCTCATGAGCTCCATCAAATACAGGAGTGGCGATTTTCCATCCCAGCGCTTTAGCAGCATAACCGAGATGTACTTCCAGAACCTGTCCGATATTCATACGGGATGGAACACCTAATGGATTCAGCACTATTTCTAGCGGAGTTCCATCTGGCATGAAAGGCATATCTTCTTCAGGTAACACTCTTGAGATAACCCCTTTATTTCCATGACGTCCAGCCATTTTATCACCAACAGAGATTTTTCTTTTCTTTGCTATGAAAACTCTGACTACCTGATTGACACCAGGGCTAAGTTCGTCACCAGCTTCTTTTGTAAATACTCTGACATCAACAATAATACCTGATACTCCATGCGGAACTTTCAGCGAAGTGTCTCTGACATCTCTGGATTTCTCACCAAAGATAGCTCTTAAGAGTCTTTCTTCCGGAGACAGTTCTGTTTCTCCTTTTGGAGTTACTTTACCGACAAGAATATCACCAGCCTGTACTTCAGCACCAACTCTGATAATTCCTCTTTCATCAAGATCTTTCAGAGCATCATCACCTACATTAGGGATATCTCTTGTAATATCTTCTGGTCCCAGTTTTGTATCACGGGCTTCAAGGTCATATTCTTCAATATGAATTGATGAGAACACATCATCTTTGACAAGTTTTTCACTGATCAGAATAGCATCCTCGTAATTATACCCTTCCCATGTCATGAAGCCAATCAATATGTTTTTGCCAAGAGCGATTTCTCCGCCTTCAGTGGAAGGTCCATCAGCAATGATCTGATCTGCTTCAATTCTTTCCCCTTTGGATACAATTGGCCGCTGATTAATGCATGTTCCCTGATTGGATCTTTTATACTTCAATATCTTATATGTATCTTTTTCCTTATTGTCTTTTCTGACAATAATTCTGTCAGAAGTGACGCTTTCAATAACACCTGCATTTTTCGAAACAATACAGACACCTGAGTCTTTTGCCGCTTTGTATTCCATACCTGTTCCGACTATCGGAGATTCAGGTGTAATCAGAGGAACTGCCTGACGTTGCATGTTTGAACCCATCAGAGCTCTGTTGGCGTCATCGTTTTCAAGGAAAGGAATCATGCTGGTGGCAACTGATACCAGTTGTTTTGGTGAAACGTCCATATAGTCTGCTCTCGCAGCATCTACTTGAATCTTATCACTTCTGTGTCTGATACTGACACGCTTGTTAATAAAGTGACCTTCATCATCTAATGGTTCATTCGCCTGTGCTACATAATAATTATCTTCTTCATCAGCTGTTAAAAACTGTATTTCCTTTGTAACAACACCTTTGGCTTTGTTGACTTTACGGTAAGGTGTTTCAATGAATCCGTATTCATTAATCTGACCATAAGTGCTTAAAGAAGCAATCAGTCCAATGTTCGGTCCTTCAGGAGTTTCAATCGGGCACATTCTTCCATAATGTGAGTAATGAACATCTCTGACTTCAAAGCTGGCTCTTTCTCTGCTTAATCCACCAGGTCCCAATGCGCTCAGTCTTCTTTTATGTGTCAATTCAGCTAACGGGTTTGGCTGATCCATGAACTGTGACAGCTGTGATGAACCGAAGAATTCCTTAATGGCCGCAGTCACCGGTCTGATGTTGATCAGTGCCTGAGGTGTGGCAATATCAATATCCTGTATTGTCATACGCTCTCTGATGACTCTTTCCATTCTGGCAAACCCAATTCTGAACTGGTTCTGAAGCAGTTCTCCAACGCTTCTTATTCTTCTGTTTCCTAAATGATCTATATCATCTGTACCACCAACACCATACTCTATGTTCAGCAGGTAACTGACGGAAGCGACAATATCCTCTTTAGTGATATTTTTTGGGCATAACTCATTTTTTCTGCTTTCAAATGCCTGTTCAATCTGTTCCATGTTTTCAGATGTCTGCAGGATTTCTTTCAGTATATCCATACTGACTTTTTCAGTGATGCCATATTGTTTATAATCAAAATCAACGAATTTTTTCACTTCAATTGTTTTATTCCCAATTACTTTAATCACTTTTTCGTCAGTCTTAATCATTACCTCATTGATAAATGCCTGTTCAATGACAAGTGCTTTTTCCAGGTCAATCACTTCATCTTTTGCAACAATGATTTCTCCGGTTTCAGGATCAGCAATATTTTCAGCAGAAATCTGATTGGCTATTCTTGCACTGATTGCCAGTTTCTTGTTGAATTTATATCGTCCGAATCTGGCAAGGTCATATCTTCTCGGATCAAAAAACATGTTGTTGAATAAGGTTGTCGCACTTTCAACTGTTGGTGGTTCACCTGGTCTCAGTCTGTGATAAATTTCAAAGAGACCATCTTCCTTGGTTTTCCCTGAATCTTTTGTGAAAGTATTATTCAATCTTTCATCTTCACCAAAAAGCTCTATGATCTGAGAATCTTTTCCATATCCAAGCGCTCTTAATAAAACAGATAATGGTAATTTTCTTGTTCTGTCAATTCTGACATACAGAATATTATTTGAATCTGTTTCATATTCTATCCAGGCCCCTCTGTTAGGAATGATGGTACTTGAATAAAGGCTGGTTCCAGTTTTATCTTTCTTTTCATCAAAATATGAACCAGGAGACCTGACCAGCTGACTGACAATGACTCTCTCTGCTCCATTAATAATAAATGTCCCTGTATCGGTCATTAAGGGGAAATCACCCATGAAAATTTCTTGTTCCTTGATTTCACCGGTTTCACTGTTTATTAGCCTGACCTTAACTCTTAAAGGTGCCTGATAAGTGGTATCTCTTTCTTTACACTCTTGAACAGAATACTTAGACTCTCCTTCAATTTTATGACTGATAAATTCTAAGACAAGGTTCCCTGTATAGTCAGTAATAGGAGATACATCTTTAAATACCTCCTTTAATCCTTGTTCCAAGAACCACTCATATGACTTTTTCTGCACTTCAATAAGATTAGGCATTTCGAGTACTTCATTGATCTTTGAAAAACTCATTCTTTCTTTCTTGCCTAGTTTGATAGGATGCACCATTCTTTTAATCACCTCATGTTATTTTATTTCCACTCGGTTCGCACCGTGTTATTTAGTTAATACCAGATTGAATTTACCCATATTGCATTTCATCTAATCAACTGTTATAATTATGTTTATAAACAACCTATACTAACTTATTTATTTAAGCAAATTATATCTTGAATTTGCTTTATGCACATAATAGCGCATTTTTTAATTCTATCACTATAAATATTTAATGTCAACATTATAACTAGTATTGTTTAAATTTGTTTTTTATATTTCACCAAAAAAAGAGACCTCATATAAGAGGTCTCTTTACTGATAAAATACTTATTTGACTTCAGCTGTTGCGCCAACTTCTTTGAATTTTGCT
>JAFGUQ010000034.1 GCA_016938455.1 Clostridia bacterium | reverse complement strand
TAAGTAAGTCGTTTTCAGTATATTTGTTTCTCTTCTTCAGTCTTTCCAACTGCACTTTTGGTGTACAGACTGTTGTTACAATCTTATCACAGACATCAATAAATCCTATTTTTACTGGAATGGCTGCTTCAATGACAATATTGTCATATTGTCTGATTGTTTCAGTAATTTCATTAATGACATATTTATGAGTGATATCATTTAATTTTCCAATATTTTCTTGGTTGATTTTCTTGATCATTCTACCGGTATCAATCTCGTTATTAGCTTCAATATCCATTCCAAGAAAATCAGTCAGTTCTTTCTTTAAATCAGCATTTTCTTTTAATAATCTGTGGTAGACAACATCGCTGTCAAAAAGAAAATAGCCTTTCCTTTCAAGAATGGAACTTACAGAAGATTTACCAGTTGCAATTTTCCCTGTTACACCTATTATCATAAAAATCCTTTATGTTTCAAACAGCGTCTGGCCACTGCTGATCTCAATGTCAAGTGGTACCTTCAATTTAAACGGATCTTTCATGCATTCTGTCAGAAGCACTTGTACCAGTTCGATTTCATCCTTGTGAGCTTCAATAATCAGTTCATCATGAATTTGAAGTATCAATCTGGATTTTAAATTTCTTTCTTTTAGTATATAATAAATCTTATTCATTGCCAACTTGATAATATCTGCTGAACTGCCTTGAATAGGAGTATTTAAAGCGATTCTCTTCCCGAATTCTCTTTGCATGTAATTTGAAGATTCAAGCTCTTTAATAAAACGTTTACGATTGAAAATTGTTGTCACATACCCGTTATTCATCGCAAATTCAATGATGTTGTCCATATATCTCTTTACTTTCTTATATTCCTTGAAATATTGTTCAATATACAATCTTGCAGTCGAAACAGGAATTTTAAGATCTCTTGATAATCCATAATCTGATATACCATATATAATACCGAAATTAACTGCTTTAGCAGCTCGTCTCATATCTTTTGTCACCATTCGTTCATCAACACCGAAAACCTTAGCTGCCGTTTTGGTATGAATGTCCTCATCATTCAAAAACGCATCAATTAATATCTCATCTTCTGAAAGGTCTGCAAGAATCCTCAATTCTATCTGTGAATAGTCTGCACTGATCAGCAGAAAATCGCTGTCACATATAAATGCTTTTCTGATTTCTCTTCCGAGTTCTGATCTGATAGGAATATTCTGAAGATTAGGTTCTGTGCTCGAGATACGTCCGGTAGCAGCAACAGTCTGATTGAAACTTGAATGTATTCTGCCATCTTCACTGCTGATTTTTGTAAGAAGCCCGTCAGCATAAGTGGACTTCAGCTTGGTCAGCTGTCTGTAATTAATCAGATGCTGAGCAATCTCAAAATCAATTGAAAGCTTTTCAAGAATCTCAATGGAGGTACTGTAACCTGTTTTGTTTTTCTTGCCATGTGGTAATTTCAATTCTTCGAACAGCACTTTTCCTAACTGTTTCGGAGAATTAATATTAAACTCACAGCCTGCTAATAAAAAGATGTTTTTTTCTAAGGATGACATATCATCCTGCAGTTTTAAAGAGAACTTCATTAAAAAATCAGCATCAGCTTTAAATCCGATATATTCGAGGTAAGCCAGAACTTCTATTAACGGGTGTTCAATCTCATTAAGCAGTTGATTCATGTTTTCTTCATTAATTTTTTCAAGGAGTATCTTATTTAAATGAAAAATCTTTACAGGTTCTGAAAACGGTAAGTCTACTTGGAAATCCGAATATTTATTAAAAATCTCATCTAAATCATAATAATCTTTAGTAGCATCAAGCAGATAGGCTATGGTGGCGGTATCGCAGCTCACTTCCGGGATTGGGATATGGTGTCTGAATAGGTATAAAAAGAAATTTTTAAGATAATGCCCGCTTATTTTTTTCACATTACCAAACAGCGGCTTAATTAAATCAAGGTCAGATAACTTATAGACAGTGCTCCCGTCAAATGTAAAAGTCAGAACATCATCTTTAAAATAAATGAAGATATCATTTTTTACTTCGATATCTTCAATTTGATCAACATCAATCAGGTTAAATAGAATTTTCTCAAATGAAGATACTGGTTTCAGGTCATATTTTTTAATAAAATAATTAAATTCAAGCTTCTGGAATAAATCAAATAATTCCATTTTGTCATATGATGCTTTTTTGAACTGATCAAGAGAAATATCAATTGGTGAGAACTGGTTGATTTTTGAAAGTTCATAGCTGAGATAAGCATTGTCTTTGTCTGTTAACAATTTGTTTTTCAGGTTTTCACTCTTAATTTCCTCAATGTTAAGATAAAGATTATCAAGTGTCTTATATTCACTGATCAGTTTCAATGCAGTTTTCTCACCTATTCCTGCAACACCTGGTATATTATCAGACTTATCTCCCATCAGCGCTTTAACAGAAATATACTGTTCCGCACTGATTGCCATATCAGTTTCAAGTGAGGTCTCTGTGTACTCATTAACAATATTCTTCCCTTGTGATGTGGTAGGTATTTTGACAGTGGTTTTATCAGAAGCCAGTTGAATCATGTCTCTGTCACCAGTTAAAACTGTAACTGAAAAACCGTTTTCTTCTGAGATTCTTTTCACTGTACCAATCAGATCGTCTGCTTCCTGTCCTTCCATCTGTAAAAATTTTATGTTCATTTTCATGAGGATCTCCTTGATGAGAGGAAACTGCAT
>JAFGUQ010000006.1 GCA_016938455.1 Clostridia bacterium | reverse complement strand
GGATCTGCGCAGGTCGGAAGAGGGTTTTAAAGATGTCATACAGAAATACCCAAAATTTCTGCCAGCTTATATTATGCTGGCCAAAACTTACTATTACAAAGAAGATTTGAAAACTGCCTATCAGATTTTTGAAAAATCAATATCTCTTCAACCTAATGTACTTTCCTATGTTTGGCTGGGTAAGATATCTATGTTGCAGAATCAGGAATCACAGGCATTTCAGTTTTATTTAAAAGCGATTGCTTTGGACTACTCTAACCCGCTGGCTCATTATGAGATGGCTAAATATTACCAGAAAATCGGCAAGATCGAAAAAGCGGTCTACCATTATAACTATGCTATTTCGTATGAAAACATGTACCCGGAAATGAAATATGATCTGGCTATGTTGTACAGTGAGCTCAAAATAAATGACAAGGCCAGGGCATTGTTAACTTCCATTTTGAGAGCGCCAGTCAATGAAACGATGAAATCCAATATTCAGGAAAAATTATCAGGTTTGGAGAAATAAAATGCGTATTATAATCCTTTTACTGGCTGTTGTTTTAATGGGTTCATGTACCACATATAAATACTCTTATATTAAACAGAATCCGGGGAAGAAATACTCTACTTTTCAGATTCAGAAGCTGAACGTCAGTAACTCGGAATTACTGTTTTTGGACCGGAATGTGATTTCGAACTCTATGAATAACCTTTTTATTATGGTGATGCAGAATAATGGCTATGTCTACTCGACAGACGCGGCCAATAATATGGATGTTCAGATCAATATATTGGTGGAAGATAACGATATTATCAACAATAAACAGAGTCTGGCCATTTACCTGGGTTTTTATGATAAAAACAGTTTGCTGGCCAATTTTGTGATTAATTCTCGATCAAAGGAAATCCTTTTAGATAAAGAATTATTAGTACGGGAATTAAATGATGTTTTACAGCAAATTAAGAAATAGAATTCTTTTTATACTTTCTATAGTGTTATTCATTCCTGGAATGATTTATTCAGAGGACCAGAGAGATTTGTCACTCTCGGAGTGCATTCGTCTGGGGATGAATTACAGTAAGGAATTTACCTATCTGAACCAGGATATCCGCGTTAAAACCATGAATCTGAATGAAAAGTACCGGGCTTATTTCCCCCAACTGAACGTCAGCTATGGTGATAATAACACAGTGCTCTTGAACTCAACGGATACAAAGGATAAAACCCTGAATCTGGGTTTGTCTCAGACTCTCTATGATGGTGATAAACTCAAAAAAGAGATTCAGGCTTCTAAGATTGAGATTGATTTCATGGTGCTGGACTATCAGCAGAAGCATGTGGACTTTATTTTTTCTTTGATCTCAGCTTATCTGGAACTTCGGAAACAGGAAGAGTCTTTGCTGCTCAAAAAACAGTATCTGGATAATCAGAATAAAGAATTGACTGTCACCAGAAAGAAGTATGAACTGGGTGAAGTCACCCGGGTGGACTTATTTGAATGGGAAATACAGCTCAGACAGACAGAAATTGATGTCATGAACCTAAAGAATCAGTATGAACTGGCCCGTCGGAACTTGAATAAGCAGTTGGGTCTGAATCTGGAAACGGGTTTGAACTTTTTGGACAAACTGAATACGGAAACGGTCTTGAATACTCAAGACTATGATGAGGAAAATCTGTTTCAAAGCGCTTTGATGACCTCACAGGATTTGAAGAAGAATTATCTGTCTATCAACAATACACTTTCCGGCTCACTCAGAAGAAATATGTTTTTACCGGATGTGACTGTTAATCTTTCTTACTCGACAAAACCGGATAAACCTTTTAGGGCCACGGACTCATG
>JAFGUQ010000033.1 GCA_016938455.1 Clostridia bacterium | reverse complement strand
TGTATAATTGAACCGCCGTGTACCGAACGGTACGCACGGTGGTGTGAGAGGACGGGAAAGTAAAATTTCCCTCCTACTCGATTTTTATGTCAATTAATCATTTAATATTCATGACGGGTTAAGATGATCAATTGTAGACTGATTAGTTCCAATGACCACATATTGACAAGAGATGTTAGTATTTTCCACTAATTTCTAATTTGATATGTAGTATGATTAAATAGCATTCTATAAAATAAAACATGTAGATGAAAGGAAAATAAGAATGAAAAAATTATTAGTATTAATACTAACAGCGGGATTGCTATTTACCTATGGTTGCAGCAGCGTCAAAAAAAGTAATGAGTATTTTGAAAACGAATCGTATGAAGTGTATTATGATAAGACAAATAAGATCGTCATGAGTGAAGATACGACTAAAAGTGAAAGCGATGTGTTGGCATCAGCTGACTTTATTGCTAAGATCATCCCTTCAGAACCTACATATATTGCAGGTGATGTCCTGAAGGATTACGGCAGAGGTGTCAGAGGATATGCATCATATATTTTTGATATTGTAGAACTGTATTATGATGATTCAGGGATGTATAAAAATGGTGACAGACTCAAAGCCATTTCATCACAGACAGTAAGTAATTTCCTGACAGATGGTATCAATCTGCAGGCAGGAGAAGAATATATCGTCTTTATTGATCTTTATTCCACCGCTATTATCTCAACAGTTCAGAATTACACTAATAATCTGATTGTAGATCCTGTCAATGGAATCATTCCAGTCAATGGAGATGAATATATTGTCAACAACCAGATGGCACAGATGATTGCATTGGCAGCCGAAACAAAGGAAGTTGAGATGACTTTGAATGAGAACCTTGATGAGAAGGCTTATCTGACAACAGAAATCCTGCCATTTAACGAAGTGGTATCCAACTTGACTGTTGTGGTTGAAAAAGACATTAAAAGTCTGATTGACCTGTATATCGCTAAATAAATTTTCTGACTGTTTAAATACCCATTTCGCATGAAATGGGTATTTATTATATCCAAAAACTATAGTATACTTTTGATATCTGATGGAGGGGCACATGAAAAACACGGAACGAGTTAGAAATACACTGAATTTCAAAAAAGTAGATGACCGGTTACCCATGATGGAATGGGCAGGATGGTGGGACAAAACACTTGAAAGATTCAGACAGGAAGGTGTTTCAAGAGATATCGGAGCTGATGAACTTCGTGAACATTTAGGGCTTGATATGTTCAGACAGTTCTGGATCAGTCCTAAAACTCAAGAATACAGATATATGACAGCTGAGGAAAAAAGAATTGTCGACATGACATCCTATGAAAAAGTGAAAAAATATCTGTATGGTAAAGATGCGATTACAATAAGAAGAGAAAAAATTGAAAGCCTTGTCAAACCTCATGATGATGGAGATTGTGTTGTCTGGTTGACATTAGAGGGTTTTTTCTGGTTTCCAAGAACCCTTCTTGGCATTGAAGAGCACTTATATGCTTTTTATGATGAACCTGAACTGATGCATAAAATGAATAATGACCTTGCAGACTATAATATCTTTTTAATTGAAGAATTCTGTAAGATCCTGAAGCCTGAGTTCATGACTTTTGCTGAAGACATGTCATATAACCTGGGTCCAATGCTTTCAGAAGAGCAGTTTGATGAATTTCTGCTGCCATACTATAAAAAAGTCATACCAGTGCTTAAGAAATATGACATTATTCCAATGGTGGATACTGATGGTCAGCTGGAGCCGATGATTCCATGGCTTAAAAGAGCTGGAATTGAAGGAGCTCTGCCGCTTGAAAGACAGGCAGGTGTGGATGTGTCAAACCTTAGAAAGAACCATCCTGATTTCAAAATAATTGGAGCCTATGATAAAATGATCATGAAAAACGGTGAACAAGCCATGAGACAGGAGTTTGAAAGAATTTTACCTGTTATGAAAATGGGAGGGTATATTCCGTCGGTTGATCATCAGACTCCCCCGGATGTATCACTTGAAAATTATAGAATATATATAAGCTTGCTGAAAGAGTATTGCGAAAAAGCAGTAAAGGGGTAATCATGAAAAAAGCATTAATAGTCAGAGGAGGATGGGATGGCCATCAGCCTGTGGAAGTAAGTGAAGTCTTTGCAAAGATTTTGCAGGACAACCATTTTGAGGTGGAAGTGTCAGATTCGCTTGACAGTCTGAATCAATATGATGATATCAAGGACCTGCATCTGATTGTTCCTGTATGGACCATGGGGGAAATAAGCAATGAGCAGATGGCGAATGTGACTAAAGCCATAGCCAATGGCACAGGGATTGCCGGTTGCCATGGGGGCATGTGTGATTCCTTCAGACAGAACACTGAATGGCAGTTCATAACAGGAGGACAGTGGGTATCACATCCTGGCGGAGATCAGGTGGAGTATACAGTCAACATGAGAAACAGTTCTTCGGATATCACAAAAGGAATCAGCGATTTCAAGGTCAGAAGTGAGCAGTATTATGTTCATGTGGACCCATGCATTGAAGTGCTTGCCACAACCCGATTCCCGACTGTCAAATGGTTTCATTCAAGTAATAAGGAAGTGGATGTTCCGGTGGTGTGGACAAAAAGATGGGGACATGGAAGAGTGTTTTACAATTCACTCGGACATCATGCTGATATATTTGATATCAAAGAAGCTTACCAGCTGATGGAAAAAGGCTTCCTGTGGGCAGCTGAAGGTAAAGATGAAGCAATTGAAAAAGGATTATCATATCTGGAGTTTGAAAACACAGAAAAAATGTTTTAGAGGTGTGAAATGGATGTAGCAAAAATTGGTATCGTGGGATGCGGCGCAATCAGTCATATTTATATTCAGAATCTGACTACAATGTTCAAGAACACAGAAGTATATGCAATTTGTGATCTTGATAAGAGTAAAACTGACCAGGCGAAGGAAAAGTATGGGATTGAAAAGGTAATGTCTTTAGATGAGATGCTTGCATGCAAGGACATTGATATTATTTTAAATCTAACAACACCGGGGGCTCATTACAGCATATGCAAGAAAGCTCTTCTGGCAGGTAAACATACCTATGTGGAGAAACCATTATCACTGCAGATTGAAGAAGGCAGAGAACTGGTTGAGCTTGCAAGTGAAAAAAATCTGATGCTTGGATGTGCTCCTGATACTTTTTTAGGTGCCGGAATCCAGAAATGCATCGCTTTGATTAGAAGCGGAGAAATCGGGGATGTGGTCGCAGCCACTGCTTATATGATGTGCCATGGCCATGAATCATGGCATCCAAGCCCTGAATTCTATTACAAAAAAGGTGGAGGACCAATGTTTGATATGGGTCCATATTATCTGACTGCTCTGGTTAATTTGATTGGACCTGTGAAATCAGTGATGGGAATGACAAAAAAAACATTTGAGCAAAGAACAATTACCAGTAAAGAAAAAAACGGTCAAATCATCGAAGTAGATGTCCCGACTCATATTAATGGAATCATGGAATTTGAAAATGGTGCCATCGGTAATCTGATTACTTCATTTGATGTATGGGGCCATCATCTTCCCAATATTGAAATTCATGGGACAAAAGGGTCCATTAAAGTACCTGATCCAAACAGCTTCAATGGTGAAATTGAATTGAAAAAAGGCGGTGCAGACTGGGTGACTGTGGAAAACGAGTTCCCATTTAAAGAGAATTCAAGAGGACTTGGTGTATCTGATATGGTCGATTCCATCAATCAGAATCTGATTAATCAATGTAATGGAGTCATGGCGCTTCATGTGCTTGAACTGATGCATGGATTCCATATTTCGGCAGAAACAAAAAAGCAGTATGAGATTATCACAAAAATCATGACATAAAAAATATGTTGTAATCATTGACATGATGGAGATACTTTTGTATCTCCTTTATTGTGTGCCCAGCATGGGCATAGTCTAACAGGTGAAAGTCCTGAGCACACCGGTAGCAGGAAGTGCATAGCCAAAGGCAAGGGTGTC
>JAFGUQ010000001.1 GCA_016938455.1 Clostridia bacterium | reverse complement strand
GAAATAAATAGTAATATATATAAAATATATTTATATTTATCCTTCATCCTGATACCCTTTTCGTTTCAGCTTCTTCAATGCATTCATAGCCGCATTCTGTTCTGCTTTCTTTTTGGTTTTTCCTTTTCCCTTGCCAAATGAAATGTTTTTAATTAAGACATCCATGAGAAAAGTCTTATCATGGTCAGGACCTTTCTGGTCTTTTAACACATAATCAGGTTCCACAGCAAAATTTGCCTGTGTGAAATGCTGAAGCTTTGTCTTATAATCTTTGTTATCCCCCGATACAATATATTCTGAGATATACTTATCCAAATTGTCAATAATGAATTCTTCCGCCTGAGAAAGACCATTATCAAGATAAATAGCCCCTACAATTGATTCGAAAACATCAGCAATAATTGAGTCATTCTTATTGATTTTCCGTTTCTGCCCTGAATTCCCTATCAGAATATATTTGTCAATACCCAGGTTTTTACCGACTTTCGTCAATGTTTCTCCACAGACAGCATACGCTCTTGTGACTGTCATCTGACCTTCATTCAAATAGATATGCTTATCGAAAATATATCTGCTGATTATGATCTGAAGTACGGAGTCCCCTAAAAACTCAAGTTTCTCATAATTTTCTATCTTATCATAGGAACTATGAGTAATCGCTTTTGCAATCAGATCTTTATCTTTGAAGGCATAGCCAATTATCTTTTCTATGTTTTTAATATATTTATCTTTTTCAGAAACTATTTTAATCACCTGTCTTTTTAAATATCAGCGTGGCATTATGCCCACCGAAACCAAAAGAGTTTGACATCCCATAATTAATATTCTTGTTTATTCCTTTTTCAAGGACTATTCCGTCAATGAAACATTCAGGATCGATGTTTTTCGTTCCGATGGTAGGTGTCACATATCCCTCTTTAATTGAAAGAGAAGTAATGATGGCTTCAATTGCACCGGCTGCTCCCATGCCATGTCCTGTAATTGATTTAGATGCAGTGACACTGATATCATAATTATTGCCGTTATACAAGTCATTGATGGCCATTGCTTCCATTTTATCATTGAGTGGTGTCCCTGTTCCATGTGCATTGATATATCCCAGTTGACTTAAATCGATGTCTGCATCTTTCATGGCAAGTTCCATGCATCGTCTGGCTCCGTCACCGGTCGGTTCAGGAGCGGTGAAGTGAAAAGCATCACAAGTACAGGCATAACCTACTATTTCACAGATAATGTCTGCGCCTCTTCCCACTGCTTTCTCATATTCTTCAAGCACAAGAATCCCTGCACCTTCAGCCATGGTAAACCCATCTCTTTCAATATCGAAAGGACGGCAGGCTGTTAGAGGATCCTCGCTTTGTGTCATCGACTTATTGGCAGCGCAGAAACCGGCAAAGGTCAATGGAATCAAAGTGGCGTCTGATCCACCTGCAATCATGATATCCGCTTCTCCTCTTTGAATAATGCGGTATGCATCTCCGATGGCATTGGCAGAGGAAGCACATGCTGTGATGACTGACTCAACAAACCCTTTGGCTCCGAATTCGATGGCAATTCTGCCAGCACCCATATTAGGAATCATCATCGGCACAACAAACGGGCTGATACGTTTATATCCTTTTTCCTTGAAGATTTCATACTGCTCAAGCATGGTTTCAACACCACCGGTACTGGTAGTGACAATGACTCCCATTCTGACATTATTCTTATCCTCTTCTGTCAGCTTGGCATTATTGAAAGCCTCAATAGCCGCTATCAGTGAATAGTGACTGTATCTGTCAAGACGTCTGATATCTTTTCTGTCCAGATAATCTTCCGGATTAAAGTTCTTTATTTCTGCAGCGACTTTGGTTGGAAATTCTGTTGTGTCAAACCGCTCAACTAAACTGATTCCGCATATTCCTTTTTTTACATTTTCCCAGAAATCCGAACAGTTTAAACCTAGGGATGATACTACTCCCATGCCAGTTACAACAACTCTTTTATTGTCTTTCATAAATTCCACTCTTCTAAACAGGTAAAAAAGTCCCTGTTGGGGACCTTTTTACTTATTATTAGTTATATAATCAACTGCATGTCCTACAGTCGATATTTTTTCAGCTTCTGTATCTGGTATGTCTATACCAAATTCATCTTCCATTGACATAATTAATTCAACGATGTCTAAAGAATCTGCTCCTAGGTCTTCAATAAAAGATGCTTCCATTGTTACCAAGTCTTCGTCTACACCTAATTGATCGATTATGATTTCTTTTACCTTATCAAATACCATTTAGTTTCACCTCCCACTTTTGAATTCATCAGACTTATAATATTACATAACCAGTCCTCCGTCAATATTAATTACTTGTCCTGTTATGTATTCTGCTATATCACTTGCTAAAAACATGACTGTATTAGCAACATCCAATGTCGTACCGAATTTCCCCAACGGAATCGAAAGCAGATATTTCTCCTTTAAATCTTCATTTAAAGACTCAGTCATATCGCTTATGATAAATCCCGGAGCCACCGCATTGCAGGTAATCCCCTTTTTACCTACTTCCTTAGCCATGGCTTTTGTAAAGCCGATGATTCCTGCTTTAGAAGCGGCATAGTTCGCCTGCCCGGGATTTCCTATTAAACCAATCACAGAAGAAATGTTAATGATTCTCCCCCACTTGTTTTTCATCATGGGTCGGATGGCTTCCTTTGTACAATTATATGTACCTTTTAAATTGATGTCAATGACACTGTCCCATTCTTCTTCAGACATTCTCATCAGCAAATTATCTCTAATGATTCCTGCATTGTTGACAAGAATATCCACTTGCCCGAATTTTTCTGAAGCCAGTGCAAAAATCTTTTTCACGTCATCCTGCTTAGATACATCACCCACAGCAGCAACATACGGAAACTGATTCTCCTCAAAATAGTCAATGACTTCCTGAAAGTAATCTGACATTCTTGAAGCATTGAGAACCACATTGGCTTTGGCTTTGGCAAAAGCAATGGCTATATCTTTTCCGATTCCCCTGCTTGCTCCTGTCACTAACACTGTTTTCTGATTAAAATTCATGTGAACTCCTATAAATTCTCTAAAGTGTCTTTCAACGACTGACTGTCCTGTACATTGAAAACCCTTACATTCTTATCTGTCTTTTTTATAAGGCCTGATAAAGTTTTACCTGGTCCGATTTCAATGAAAGTATCGATTCCCTCTTTTATCATATAGTTAACTGAATTGGTCCATTTCACGGTATGGCTTACCTGGTCAACAAGGAGATCTTTAATTACCGACTGATTGTCATACGGTAATCCTGTAGTGTTTGCAATCACCGGAATCTTCGGTTCATTAAAGATGATGGTTTCAAGCTGTTTTCTAAGTTTTTCTCCTGCTCCTTTAAGAAGCTCACAATGAAACGGTGCACTTACTGAAAGTGGAATAACCCTTTTTGCTCCTGATGAAAGCAGTAATTCTCCTACTTTAGCAAGAGCTGTCAATTGCCCTGATACCACCACTTGTCCCGGACAGTTGAAGTTTGCACAGGCAACATATCCGTACTCGCTTACGTCACTACAGGCTTTTGCAACGGTCTCATCGTCAAGTCCCAGCACTGCTGACATACCGCCAACACCAGCCGGTACTTCCTCTTGCATGTATTTCCCTCTTAAGCGAACAGTTTTCACTGCCTCTTCAAAAGATAACGTCTCTGCATATACATTAGCGGTATATTCACCTAAGCTTAAACCTGCAGTAACCGTTGCTCTGATTCCAGCTTCAACTAAAGGCTGAAGCATGGCATAACTGGCTGTTAAAATAGCAGGCTGAGTATTTTCAGTAATCATCAGTGTCTCTTCCGGTCCTTCAAATACCAGATTTTTCATATCATAACCCAATATGTCAGAAGCATTTTCAAAAATCTGATTTGCTCTCTTGCTGATCGTGATGATGTCTTTTCCCATTCCGACAAACTGTGAACCCTGGCCTGCAAAAACAAAGGCTATTTTACTCATTCTCTACTCCTTAAATACATTTTCTGATATGGTCAATCACTTCTTTTTCAATCAGTAATCTGGTTTTCAATATCACATTCATAATTGTCTTGGCATTGGAGTTACCATGGCTTTTCATGACAAGTCCTTCAATCCCGAGAACAGGCGCACCCCCGATTACTTCAGGGTCAGCTCTCCGTGCGAATTTCTTCAAATCATTTTTCAATATTGCACCGCCGATTTTATTCAGCAAGTTCCTGGTCATGGTTTCTTTGACTCCCCCGAAAAGGAATTTAGCAGTTCCTTCAAGGAATTTCAGCAATACGTTTCCGATGAAACCGTTACACACCACCACATCAACCTTTCCAGCCGGAATATCATTACCTTCAATATTGCCATAATAATTGATTTTAGCATTTTTTAGAAGCTGATGGGCTTCCTTGACTTCAGGCATCCCCTTATTATCTTCACTCCCGATGTTGACTAAACCTACACTGGGTTTTTCCACATTGAAAAGGCATTTATAATACTCGGTGCCGAACTGAGCAAACTGTACATAACTTTCCGGTCTGCATTCAGAGTTTAACCCTGCATCAATTAAAAGAACCTCTTTACCTTTTGACGGAATCACCGCACCTAATGCAGGTCTGATAACTCCTTTAATTCTTCCGACCAGTAATAACGATCCTGTTAACAATGCTCCTGAATTACCTGCAGAGATAAAAGCATCCCCTTTATTCTCTTTTAACAGATTAAGGCCGACCACCATAGATGAATCACATTTTGTCTTGATTGCAACAGTGGGAACATCATCCCCTGTTATGATTTCACAGGTATTATGGATTTCAATTCTTGATTTGTCATAAGTCCTGTCTTTTAATATTGTATCAATCTGATGCTCATCTCCAACCAGCATCAGAGTGAAACCTTCAGTCTGAAGAATAGCGTCTATACATCCGTTCACAATCGCAGCAGGCGCATTGTCTCCGCCCATTGCATCTACAATTATCTTCAATTAGTTTCTCCTTTTTGTTTTGCAGCTACCAGAATGAACTTACCTCTGAACACTTCTGTCTCTTCTCTGAAAATGGTAACCCACACAATGAAGTTGTTCATTCTTATTTTCTTCACTTCAGCACGAGAGATAATACTGTCATTGGCTTTCACAGGTATCTTGTATTTAATATTGGCAACACCGACTAACGCTACTTCAGAATCAATAATCGATAAGGCTGTTGATTCTGCAAATGAGTACAGGTATTGTCCGCTTACAATATCAGAATTATTGAATGTCATTTCACTTGTCGTCTCAAACAGTGCCATTCCTTTTTTATTAAGTTCCACATTCAACAGTTGTCCAATAATATCTTTTTTACTTAATGCTTTGACTTTTTCCTTTGTTTTAGTCGCCACATCCTTGACCCTTTCACGCATTTCCTTGATGCCTAGTTCCATTCTGTCGAGTCTGACTGTCGGTACACTGACATCCAGTTTCTGTGAAATCTGCTCATCTGTCAAAAAAGGTTGTTCATTAACAATCATATCAAGATTTTTCTGTCTTATCATTTTTTTCTTTGTCGCTTTTGTCATTTATACCTCTTTGCATTTTATAACCAGGTCATAAATAGTATAAATGTTTTTAAATAAAAATGCAATAATATTATTGCTTAATGATATGGATATTTTTTTTCACATAATCAAATCCTGATATCAAGGTAATGACGACTGCAATACCCATTAAAACATCAGCAAGGATGCCCAGATTAATAATATCGGTAATTAAAAAAGCAGTGATAGCACTAATCTGAAAAATGGTTTTAATCTTTGCGATGACACTTGCTGCGATGACTTTTCCCTCGCTTGCTGCCACGATTCTGATTCCCATGACTATGATTTCTCTTGCAATGATGATCATGGCAATCCAATGGCTCAGCACGTTTTTATCAACAAGAATAATCAAGACTGCAATGACAAGAAGCTTATCCGCAATCGGATCAAGGAATTTCCCAAGCTTTGTCACCATATTGTGTTTTCTGGCTAAATATCCGTCAAGAAAGTCAGTGATTGCAGCCAGCAGGAATATGACAACACCGAAGTATCTTCCCGGGCCTGTGATGAAATTGTTATACCATGCAGGCATAAAGGAATAAACTGGCGATAAAAATATCATGACCACCGGTATCAGAGCAATTCTGACCATGGTGATTTTATTCGGTAAATTCATGTAACGCTTCTCCTATTAAATCATATTGTTCCACATTTAAAATTCTGACTTTAATTATATCACCTTTTTCCAGCGGTTCAGGACTGGTAACATAAATTGTGATGTCTATTTCCGGAGCTTCTCCATAAGATCGGCCTTCATAGAAAATACCATCCTCTGAGACATTTTCAATCAGCACATCATAGATACTGTTTAATCTGCTCTTGTTTTTAGAAAATGAGATTTCCTGCTGAATAGACATCAGGAACTCTTTTCGTTTGTTTTTTTCCTTTTCATTGACTCTTCCCGGCAGCTTGAATGCTGGTGTTCCCTCTTCCAGGCAGTAGGCAAAAATACCAATTCTTTCAAATTGAATCTCTTTTATAAATCGGGCTAATATGTCAATGTCCTCTTTTTCTTCACCGGGAAATCCTGTGATGAAAGTGGTTCTTACCACTACATCAGGGACTTTTTCTCTTAACTTCTGAATCAGTGAAACATATTCCTCATAGGTTCCTTTGCGGTTCATAAGACGTAAGATTCTGTCGCTTGCATGCTGAAGTGGAATATCAATATAGTTCAGGAATCTTTTCTCGGCAGCCATCAAATCAATCAGTTCATCAGTCATGCTTTCCGGATAGCAGTAAAGAAGTCTGATCCACACTGCTTCTGTTTCCTTGATAATGGTTTTAATCAAGTCAGCTAAAGCCAGTTTTTTATACCTGTCCAGTCCGTAAGCGGTTACATCCTGTGCCACTAAAATGATTTCCCTGATATGATTATGTTCAAGCAGCTTAATTTCGCTGACTATATCTTCGATTGACCGGCTCTGCATTTTACCTCTTATCGATGGAATAGTACAATAGGTACATTTATTATCACATCCGTCAGCGATTTTAACATAAGCGTATGGTGAGTCACTGGAGATGCTTCTTGGAAGATTCAAGAAGTCAATGTCATAATCTCCGCCATAAATACAGGACATTTCACCATTTCTGATCAGTTTATCAATATCCTTGATTCCTTTGATACCGACACACATGTCAATTTCTTCAAGATCATCAAGTATTTCCTCTTTATATCTTTCCACTAAACAGCCAGCAACAATCAGCTTTTTGATTTTACCTTCTTTTTTCAGCTCAGAATAATACAGGATATGTTCAATGGCTTCCTCCACTGCAGGCTGAATAAAAGAGCAGGTATTGATAATGACTATGTCGGCATTTTCTTCTTTCACAGTCATTTCAAACTGACTGTTCATCAGCACACCTGTGATAATCTCAGAATCCACCAGGTTCTTAGGACAGCCAAGTGAAACCATCAGTACTTTATCCATTAAATATCCTTTCCTAACACTGCAAAAATGACATCTCTGTCATACCCTTTTGACAGCAGGTATCTGTATATTTTCTTTATTTCTTTCACTTTACCTTTATATTTCTTTTCTACCAATATTTTGGCATTTTCATAATCGTTAATTTCCTGTTCATCAACCAATGCCATGCTGAGTTGTTCATCATAGCCTTCATTTATTAATAATGATAGTAGCATATTTTTTGAAATTTTGTTACCTTTTAATTTTTTATTGATGAATTTTTTAGCATAAAGCTGATCATTAAGTGAACCATCCTTTTCCAGAATGTCGATTACAGCATGAATTGTTTCTTCTTTGAACCCTTTGCTTTCAAGCATTAAAAATAACCGGTTTGATGATTTGATCGTACCGGTTAAATTTTTTCTGGCTGTATTTTCACAATTTAATAAATCATTATTATTGATGATTTCCTCAAGCTTAGCGGAATCAATCTCTGTTAATTCGTATAACGAATATTTAAAATAAGTCTCTTTTAATACACTGAGTTTTTCTCCATCGTCAAAATGGATTGTAAATGTATTTTTATCTTCTTCAGTTGTCAGTACTTTCTTTAGGTTCATTTTTATCTAGTCCAAAATGTGCTCTCAGTTTTTTTTCAATTTCAGTACAGATTTCAGGATTATCCACTAAATATTTTTTAGCATTTTCTCTGCCCTGACCGATTCTCTGTTCGTTATAAGAATACCATGAACCACTTTTATTTACCATATCAATTTCACTTGCCAGGTCAAGTATGTCACCTTCACGTGAAATACCTGTTCCGTACATGATGTCAAATTCAGCTTCTTTAAAAGGAGGTGCTACTTTGTTTTTAGCTACTTTCACTCTGGTTCTGTTTCCGATACCATTTGTTCCCTCTTTGATAGATTGAACTCTCCGGACATCTAAACGAATAGAAGAATAAAACTTCAATGCTCTTCCGCCTGGAGTCACTTCAGGATTACCGAACATGATACCAACTTTTTCACGCAGCTGATTGATGAAAATGGTGGTGGTCTTTGATTTACTGACTACCCCTGCCAGTTTTCTAAGTGCCTGTGACATTAATCTGGCTTGCAGTCCAACATGTGAATCACCCATTTCTCCATCGATTTCCGCTTTAGGAACCAGTGCGGCTACTGAGTCAATGACAATGACATCAATAGCACCGCTTCTTACAAGTGCTTCTGTGATTTCGAGTGCCTGCTCACCTGTATCTGGTTGAGATACAATCAAGTCATCAATATTGACGCCTAAATTCTTAGAATAGTAGGGGTCAAGTGCATGCTCCGCATCAATGAAAGCGACTTCGCCTCCTCTTTTCTGAGCTTCTGCAATAATATGAAGCGCCAATGTTGTTTTCCCGGAAGATTCTGGTCCGAAGATCTCGATGATTCGACCTCTTGGTACTCCGCCGACACCTAAAGCGATATCAAGAGAAATTGATCCAGTCGGAATCGATTCTATATTCATATGAGTATTTTCACCTAATTTCATTACTGAACCTTTTCCAAACTGTTTTTCAATCTGCAAAAGTGTCGTATCCAGCGTTTTCTTTTTATCTGATTTTTCCATCTATATTCCTCCTGTCGAACATTTGTTCTTTACCATTATATCACTTGTATATTTTATGTCAAGTGCTTCGTTATTATACCATAAATTGTCATTTATTACCAATTTTTTTCAATTTATTTTTTATGGATTTCACTAAATCAGTACATTCCTCAATTCTCAGCAGATAACTGATTATTACATAGATGAGAACACCTATGAGAATTGTCAGAATCACCCATAACGCCTGCATCATTTTTGAAATGTCCATCATGCTGCCATGAAACAGCAGTTTCATAAGATAGGTATCAGACAGATAAACAGCCAAAGCCATGATTAATGAAGACACCAGCATTTTCCCCACTGCCGGGAAATTTTTCGATATCTTATATCCGGGTATTCTCTTTTTAAAACTGGAAATAAGAATGGTCATGTTAATGACTGTGGCAATTGAATACGCCAATGCGATTCCTTTAGGTCCTGCACTGGTATACATGGTAATCAGATAGGCAAGCAGAAAATTGATGCCGATGCTGATAGAGCCGCCCCAGAATGGAATCATTGAATTCTTAGTAGAATAATAAGCTCTGTTCATTATAGTATTGACGCACTGCGCAATTAAAGCCACCGAATAAAAAGTCAGTATCGCTCCTGTAAGCTGAACATTCTCATAGGTCAGGCTGTTATTGAAATTGAACATGAGCTGAACAATTGACTGACTGAAAACAGCAAACGCAAAAGCTGAGGGTATTCCCAGAAACAGCACAAGTCGTAACGATGTGTTCAGACGTTTTTCATACTCACCATGCTTATTGTTGGCAAACAGCCCTGATAAACCTGGAAGCACAGCCACTCCCACGGCCTGTGCAATGATTCCAAGTGGCATCTGCCATGTTCTGTTGGCAAGTTCGAGCGCAGAAAGACTTCCCGAGTCAAACTGTGTGGTATATGATTTTGAAACAATCATGTTTAATTGCATGAGTGCTGATGTCAGCAATGATGGAACCGCTAATTTGATCATTAAAGTGAAATCCGGGTCATGCACTTCAATATGCGGTTTGTAATTCTTGAAATACTTTGCTGCAAAAGCAAACTGAAGTATGAAATACAAGAAAGAGCAGATGACAATACCGATGACCACTTTATCAACTCCGTAATTTGAAGCGGCATCATCATTGCTTAAGAACAGTATGCTCAGCACACAAGCCAGATTATAGAATGTGGGGCCGAATGCTGCCACTGCAAATTTCGAATAGGAATTCAGTATTCCATTGCAAAGCCCTGAAAGCATCATGAAAAACGAAATCGGCATCAGTATTCTGGTGAGTCTTATGGTTAATTCCATTTTTGAAGGATCCTGATTCTTGAATCCGCTGGCTACAAGGCTCATCAGCTGCGGTGCAAAGACCACTCCCAAAATGGTGAATGCAAACATGATTATCATCATCATATTGATATATGAACTGACCACAGACCAGCCCTTTTTTTCTTGTTCTTTTTCAACAAAGCCAGATAGTATGGGAATCAATGACGCAGCAATTGCACCGCCTACCAGTAATCCATACATCAGATCAGGAATCTGGAAAGCAGCATTATATGCATCAGAAACATCACTTAACCCTCCCATCTTGATGGGAATCAATGCTGTTCTGAAGAATCCCAGAATACGGCTTAACAGCACAGAAAGCATAATCATGAAAGCCGTGCTTCTTATATTTTTTTTACTCAATTCATTTCCTCTTTTGTAATATTTTCCAAGATGAGATCAAACGCATTCAAGCATGTCATGTGCCTGATGCGATCTCTGTCACCCCATAGATTCAGTTTTCTGACAGAATAGCTGCCTTTGTAACCAATTGCGATATAGACCAGTCCTACCGGTTTTTCTTCAGTTCCTCCGTCCGGACCTGCAATGCCTGTAATCGAGACGGCTATATCAGTACCTGATCCAGCCTGCAGACCTTTCACCATTTCAAGTGCCACTTGTCTGCTGACAGCTCCGTACTTCTCCAATGTACCTTTACTGACGCAGAGTAATCTTATTTTCGACTGATCACTATAAGTCACCACCGATGAATCAAGTACTTTTGAAGCACCGCTGATATCGGTCAGATATTTTGTCAGCAACCCCCCTGTACATGATTCAGCAAAACTGACAGTCAGCTTTTTCTCCACCAGTTTTCTGAAAACAACTTCATTCAGCTCTTCATTATCATAGGAATAGATATATTGCCCAAGTCGATGTCTTATCTTATCTATTACAGGATTCAAGATGTCATCTGGATTCTGTGTTTTCTGATCATATTTTGCTGTCACCCTTAATGTGACTTCACCTTGCTTTGCATAAGGTGCTATGGTAGGATTTTCCTGTGAAGATACCAGGTCCTTTATTTTATCTTCCATGGCAGATTCACCGATCCCAAACAGTTTCAAAAATCTGGACTTCAGTTTCACAGTGGACTTTCTCTGAAAATAAGGAATAACAAAATCAGAAAACATAGGCTGCATTTCTTTAGGTGGTCCTGGCAGCATGATGATGATTTTCCCTTCATGTTCTATCAGACATCCCGGAGCAGTTCCCATGTTATTTTCAATCAGAATGCTTCCCTCCGGAAAATAAGCCTGTTTTTCGTTATTCGGGCACATTTTCCTGCCTCTTTCACTGAAAAAGACCCTTATTCTTTCCAATACATGCTCATTGACCAGTAATTTTCTGCCCAGTACTCTTGCCACTACTTCTTTTGACAAATCATCCTGAGTAGGTCCCAGCCCTCCTGTTGTCACAATGATATCGGCACGGGCCATGGCTGTTTTCAGGCATTCTATAATCCTAGATTCATTGTCCCCTACAACTGTGTGATAATAGACATAAACATCAGCCTGAGGAAACAGCTCGGAAATAAATCTGGCATTAGTGTTCACAATCTGGCCCATCAGAAGCTCAGTTCCGATGGATAATATTTCAGCTTTCACAATAATCTCCTATTGTTGATAGACTTCACTTGCAGTCAGAACGTTATACCCTTTGTTCTGAAGGCATTCAATAGCTCGCTCGCAGTCTTCTACCCTTAAAATGACATTTGCTTTATCTGATGTTTTTGAAATAAAAGCATAAAGATACTCAACACTGATCTTATTTGAATGTAGTATATCCAGTGCATTAGCCAGCCCTCCCGGTTGATCTTCAATGGCAATGGCGATGACCTCAGTCATGCTGACGGTAAATCCGTTTTCTTTAAGCGCTTTTTCAGCTTCAGCCGGATGATCCACAATGATTCTAAGAATCCCGAATTCTGTCGTGTCTGCAATGGACAAAGCCCTGATATTAATCTTATTATCACTTAGCACTCTGGTCACTTTTGCAATTCTGCCTTCTTTATTCTCCAAAAAAACTGAAATCTGTTTTACTAACATATATGGTCCCATCCCTTTCTATATTTTTCTTTTATCAATAATCCTTTTTGCTTTACCTTCACTTCTCTCAATTGTCTTAGGTTCCACCAATGTTACTTTACAGCTGATGGCCAATGTGCTTTCAATGTTGAATTTAAGCTTTCTTTCAAGGTCTTCCACTTTTCTTACTTCATCGGTAAATAATGAATCAGTCATTTCCACCTGGACTTCAAGTTCATCCATGCTTCCCTTTCTCTCAATAATCAACTGGTAGTGAGGTGCAGTTTCACCGAATTCAAGTAAAACGCTTTCAATCTGTGTCGGGAATACATTAACTCCGCGAATAATCAGCATGTCATCTGTTCTGCCAGTTACTTTGTCCATTCTGACCAGTGTTCTTTTGCATTCGCAGGAATCATAATTAAGACTTGATATATCTTTTGTCCTATATCTGAGCAGCGGCAGTGCCTGTTTTGTTATCGTCGTAAAAACAAGTTCGCCTTTTGTTCCGGGTCCCAGTACTTTTTCAGTATCAGGATCGATGATTTCAGGCACAAAATGATCTTCATTGACATGCAGTCCACATTGCTTCTCGCATTCAGTTGATACACCTGGTCCAATGACCTCGCTTAAGCCATAAATATCTATGGCAAGAATGCCCAGTCTTTTTTCAATATCTTTTCTCATGTTTTCTGACCAGGGTTCGGCACCGAAAAGTCCGGCCTTTAACTTGATATCTTCTCTTTTGATCATTCCCTCTTCGATGCACTCTGCTATATATAATGCATATGAAGGTGTGCAGGATATGATGGTGGAACCGAAATCAATCATGATTTCAATCTGTCTTTTTGTATTTCCGCCAGAAATGGGAATGACAGCTGCACCGATTTTCTCACCGCCATAATGAGCGCCAAGTCCTCCGGTGAAAAGTCCGTATCCATAAGCGTTCTGATAAATGTCGTCACTGGTGGTACCGGCAGCCGACAGTGTTCTTGCCATGACTTCAGCCCACATATCGATATCATCTCTTGTATAACCGACAACAGTTCTCTTCCCTGTTGTTCCGCTTGAGGCATGGATTCTGACCACATCTTTCATCGGTACCGCAAATAATCCAAATGGATAATTGTCTCTCAAGTCATCTTTATATGTAAATGGCAGTTTGGTAAGGTCATCAATGCTTTTTATATCTCCCGGCAGCAATCCCATACTGTCCATTCTCTTTTTATAAAAAGGCACCTGATGATATACTCGATTAACCGTATCAATCAGCCTTTCACTTTGCAGCATATGCATTTGCTCTCTTGGCATACATTCAAACTTTTGATTCCAGATTTTCATTTTTACTCTCCCTCTAAATTATATTTTATTTTATAATAATTATCAATAAAAAAACCCGTCTCATAAAGAGACGGGATAAACCGCGGCACCACTCTTTTTCATGACTGTCAGGCGCTCATTCGTTTAACGGTATTTTATGACTGCGGGAATCTACTGTAACTT
>JAFGUQ010000032.1 GCA_016938455.1 Clostridia bacterium | reverse complement strand
TGTTGATCAATATAAAGAGGCTGTTATCGGTACGAAGTTGCCAAAAAAGGATATTGAAAAGTTCCCGCTTTTAATCAAATTGATTGATGCCAATAACGATTTATCCATTCAAGTTCATCCAGATGACCGCTATGCAAATGAATTTGAAAACGGTGAATACGGGAAAAACGAGATGTGGTATGTCGTAGACTGTAAAGAAGGAGCTAAGCTTGTTTATGATGTAAAAAAGGACATTGATAAAGAAGCGTTCATCAAAGCAGTTGAAAACAACACTGTTGAGGATACACTTAATTTTGTATCTGTCAGCCCAGGCGATTGCTTCAATATCCCTGCAGGACTTGTTCATGCCATCGGCACAGGTCTTTTAATTTGTGAAGTACAGCAGAATTCCAATACTACTTATCGGGTTTTTGATTATAACCGGGTTGACGACAACGGGAACAAAAGACAGCTTCATATCGGAAAAGCACTGGATGTCATCGATTTTTCCCATAACTATCAACACGAAAAATGTCCAGGGCTGATCATTGATAAAGAAAACATATCAGTGAAATTCATCGTCGCCAATCAGTATTTTGCAGTTGAGCATATCAGTGTCAGCGGGAAAGTCACTGAAGATACGAAAGAAGAACGTTTTTATACTTATACGGTATTAAAAGGAGAAGGGAAAATCAATGATACACTGATCAGTAAAGGTGAATCAGTTCTGATACCTGCCAAGCTCGGGGTATATACCATTACAGGTGATTTTGAAGCAATAAGGTCCTATATTCCTGATTTGAAAGAAAACATCATCAACCCTCTTCTTGAAGCAGGTTATAGTCTAAATGAGATAAAAGAAAAAATAACCGGATAATCCGATTATATTTTTGGTGACCCCTAGGGGACTTGAACCCCTGTTACCGCCGTGAAAGGGCGGTGTCTTAACCGCTTGACCAAGGGGCCATGTCAGTAAAAAAATGGTAGCGGCGATCGGATTCGAACCAATGACCCTACGGGTATGAACCGTATGCTCTAGCCAACTGAGCCACGCCGCCACACATGCTAAAACATTGTAGCAAATGTATTTTTCTGTGTCAAGAAAAATTACCAACATCTTTAAATTAATTGAGTACCCTAAACTTCATGATGATAGACTTCACCAGTTCAGAAATCAGGTATCAAATAAGTTTTCGCCGTATTGCTTTAGAATATCAGAAGAATAACTTGATTCATATATTTGTTCAGTTAACTGGTATGTCCTTATACTTTCATTGTCATTCTCTTTGATCCCCATAGAAAGACAGAATGCCTTCCCATCTGATTTGACTTCTTTATTCAATTGCTCAATTTTACCTGTCAAACTGGAAAAATGAGAAACCAGAATTGTATTGGCATCTGCTTTCTTAAAAATCTTAAGCACTTCATACGACAGAAGTTCTCCTTCCATTGGACTGGTTGTCATGAAAGGTTCATTGACAAGTATGAAGCTGTTTCCGTTAACCAGACTGAATATCTGTTTGAATAGTAATGATTCATGGCCAAGTCTTCCCTCTCTTGTCCTGAAGTCTTCTTCCTTCTGGTAGTGAGTGAAAATATAATCAAATGGAGAAATATCCGCTGATTGACAAGGAACATTGAATCCCAGATGAAATAAGAACAGGGTTAAACCTATTGCCTGCACTAAAGTGGTTTTCCCCCCTTTATTAGCTCCGACAAGAAGCAGCAGGTTATTTTCATGATCTAAAGTAATATCATTCAATACAAGATTTTCAATCTCTTTAATGCTGTCAACAAGAAACGGGTTATAAATTCCTTTGACAGAAAAGTTTTTTTCATTTTTCGGACAAATATTTGGCTTTGTTACCGGGACATGGTACTTTTCAAGCGATTTCAGATATTTTACTCCTCCGAGTATCAATTGAAGATCATCAAAAAATTCAAGTATGAACCCTGATTGAGCCTGAATATACTGAGTTGCTGTCTTATCAAAAGGTAAATCCATTTTTTTTGAAAAGCTGTTGATGGTACTTACAAACTGAGGATCTTTTCTCACTGCAGAAATTTTCTGTATTTTGCTTGATAATGCAAGTGGTAAATCTTTTTTATCTGTTGGTTGATACAGCAGAGTACCTATTCCCCTGTGTCCTTTGTGTTTTCCTC
Organism: Clostridia bacterium; assembly: GCA_016938455.1. Taxonomy (GTDB): domain Bacteria; phylum Bacillota; class Clostridia; order DUPQ01; family DUPQ01; genus JAFGUQ01. The sequence goes on along the minus strand of JAFGUQ010000032.1, from coordinate 19,846 downwards.
CCAGTCCGGATAAATTCAGAATCGGCGGCAAGTAATAATATGACTTCAAATCAAGAAGAAAGAATGCATCAGGTCTTAGAAGTTCATCCAGATTAACCCCGAATTCAACAGCTTTAGGTTCCATCAGAAACAGTTTCATCTTTTCAAAGTTATTGATTATATTCTGAAATTCACTGTCAGAATATATCTTTTCGACTTCATCGAAAAACGATAGCAATGTTTTTGATTTCAGTTTCTCTTTAAACATACGACTGGCGTTATTAAGGTCGCTGAAGATGGAAATATATACATCATACCATCCGATTTCCTTCATTAAAGTAAGCGGTGACTGTCTTCCATTGGTTCTTATGCTTTCACTTAATTCTTTCAATTTGGCAATATGCGGAAATATTTTAATGAAAACATCTGTGACAGCCTGATTTTCGTAAAAGTCATTGAAAATTTCCTGTCTGTAATGAAGCAGCTTTTCATCATTTGAATAATATGAGAACAGCTTATCCGCTTTCAGATATGTCTGATAATTATATTTAAGTTTTTCTGCCAATTTATCCAGCTGCAGATCACAAATCATTTCCATCATAGCTTCAGGTATTATCTTACAAGGTTCTTCCTGTTCAAAATACATAAGTCTCATTTCACAATCCCCCTGTCTGTGAATTGTCTGATGACTGTTTCATATTCAATCCCATATGCTTTGGCAATTTCCCTGGCATAGCTCTCATTCAAAGGACTGGAATTAATGATTTTGTAGGTTCGCTTGTCATCTTTAATTTCCATTATGTAACTTTTCACACGACTGTTTTCCTTAAAGCTCTCATATATCTCAAGGTAATGTGTCACTATGATTGCCTGTTTATTCAAAGTTAACAGTTTTCTGATTGTCATTTTCAAAATTTCCAGTCCCTCAACTGGATTTGTGCTGACATAGGGCTCATTCATCACAAGAAGACTGTTGCTTTCTTTGTCTTTCATGACTTCCGAAATCCTTTCCACTTCTTCACCAAGCCGTCCAGTCCCTTTGTTTATATCCTCATCTTTTGGGAAATGTGAATAGATGTGAGAATAAATCTTTAAGCCGGCACTTTTAGCAGGAAGCGGGAAACCATTTTGGAACATAAGCTGCATCAGCATGAATGACTGAACAAAAACTGTTTTCCCGCCACTGTTGGGTCCTGTTATAATTGAGCACTCATTATCACCGGCAGAAAAGTTGTTCTTAACAAAGGTAATGGTATCATTAGTCTTTTTTTCTTCTAACATATGCACACTGTAAAGATCGACTATATCAATGTTTTTTTCAGTAACTGTGCCATAGCAAACTGATTGATTGCAGTCCTGAATCATTGCAATATATCTGAGTGCTCCATAATATAGTTTCAACTCCTTATGATATGATAAAATCGAAGAAGTAATAACCTCTCTGTGTTTTTCAAGAATGGCATTGATTTTTCTCAGTTCATTCATCAGCAGACTTTGAAGTTCCTTATATAGTGAATGAGTGAATTCCATTGATTCATCAATTGATTTTAATTTTTTAATGACAGCAACTGGCGTCCTTTTATATTGTTTTGTATCCTCAATCTTCATTTTATCAGACAGGTAATTTTCACCATATGAAAAACTGTTAACAGAAAGAATGACACACTCCTTGACATCAAATTGCGGATCTATATTCGCTCCGAGTCTGATGCTTTTAAACTTTGAAATGATCTTGTCAATCAAAATCAGGTCATTCTTAAGATCTGCAATTTTTTCACTTTCATATTTATCTTTGATGTACTTGCAAAAATCACTGCTTTGAGAGGAGGATTGAAATAAGTCCAGAAATAAGTCCATGATTTTACTGTAAGCTCTCAGTTTGTCATACCTCAGAAGAGTTCTTTTTATAAGGAAGTCATTAAAGGTATTATTATGCATTTTCTGAAGATCTGTCAATGTATCAAGGAGCTGCTCAATTTTTTCTACTGCTTCTTTATCTTCACTCAACTCCATGAATATCGTATTCCGGTAACTAATGTCATCATAAGAACCTGAAACACTTTCAAGGAATTCTTCAGGTTTTATGACATAATACGGTTCTTTCGACATGATTTTCCCAAGAAGTTGCAGATTAAAATCACTTATGATTGTTTTAAACTCACTATCATTGAAAATACAATTTTTCTGTGTAACACCATGTTTCCACAACAAACTTAATTCATTACTATTATTCATTGGCTTCCCTCTAATCCATAATACCATATTTTATCATATTTACCACTCTAAAAAACTAATATTATTTGCTTTTTTGTGATATTATTAACATGAAGGAATCGAAAATGTTAGAAAATTGCCACCATCCCTATATGTATATTACTCATATGAATCTGTCTGAAAAAGCTGAAAAAAATCTCTTTTTATATCAGCCGTTGATTGATAAAGCCAACCAGGACCTGCTGTCACCATTACTGTTTCCGGAAAACACAGAAGGCTGGTTATATGATATTCTCGATCTGACAAAAGAAAGAATCTTAAGAAACTGTATTGTATATAAAATCACTAAAAATCAGATTTATCTTGACTCCATGAAAAAGCAGCTTTTTCTTCTTATTGATCAATGGCCATGGATTGAGAAATTTCATAGTGAAAAGCTTAAGTTGAATGCAGATTTGAGGACAGGGATCATCATGTTTACATTAGGACTGGTTTATGACTGGATGTTTGATGATTTTGATATGGCGGAAAGAGCGGTTCTTTATGATGCCATAACCATCCGCGGATTCAATCTGTTGAAAAAAGATATTAGAAACAAGGCATTCTACCTTGATGCTTATCATAATAACTGGATGGCTGTCATGATAGGCGGATACTGTATCGCTGCACTGGCTACTTTCAATGAAAATGACTATTCTAAAGAAATCTATAAAATGACTATTGAAAAAATACCTAAGATGATTGATTGTCTGGGGCATGACGGAGCCTGGGAAGAAGGACCGTTTTACTGGGGAGGCATATCATTTTTAATCATGTTTCTCGATATCATGTCTTCCGTTGAAAATGTACCAAATTATCTGTACAGGGAAAGTTTTTTCAAAACGCCGCTTTTTCCTATTTACATGAATATGCCTCCATGTGGAAGAGCTAACTTTTCTGATGCTCATTATTATCAGGATCATAACTCCACTCATATATTTGCTACCATGGCCAGACTAGCTAAAAACCCATATTATCAATGGGCCTTTCACGAGTTCAGAACCGTTGCTGCAGAGAGTATTGAACCGCTTAAAAAACTTCAGGTAAACAATATCCGGCCACAGGAGGAAACCTATCAGTTCCTGACTTATGACGACAGCATTCATCCAAAATACCCGTATATATATGAGAATTTCAAAGTCTTTCAAGGCGAGAATTATGGATTCATCTCCTCACGGACCAACCTTGGAAGAAATGACAGCAAGACAGTGTTATGTGCCAATGCAGGAACCAACGGAACCAATCATCATCAGCTTGATATCGGTCAGGTCATCATCACCTCTCATAAAGAGAACTTCATTTGTGACCCTGGATATGGTTTAGCCTATAAGTTCAGTGACGGGACAAACACCAATATGCAGAATTATTTTGCAAAGAACTCATTTGGTCATAATATTGTCACAATTGGAAGAAGAAATCAGATTGATTCCAAAAAAGCTCACGGAATCATTACTGAAGCTTATCGAAAAGATGATACCAATTACTTTACCATTGATGTGACCAAGGCATACTATAACGTGAAAAAAGCCTTTCGTAAAATTATCCACAGAAACGATTTTATCATAATCATTGATGATTTTTCATTGCTCACCAGCGATGAAGCCAGTTTAAGGTGGTTTTTCAACGGTAATCTGATTATGGAAAACAGCAAGTTCATTATAGAGACACCTGAAGCCAAACTGCTTGGAGAAGTCACTTCTTCAACCCATTCGATGGTTTCATGTTCTTCTTCTTTCTATTCTGACGAAGGATGTCTTGACCGAGCTGATCAGCTGCTTGAGCCAAAGCAGTATCCTTACATGGAGTTTGATTTGGAAAGAAGCAAGCATCATGTCTTCAATACAACTTTCACTTTTATGAGTAAAGCTTGATAGACAGCAGGATTTCCTGCATATAATCAAAATAATTTATGTAGCTTTCATACGACATATAGGCAAAGAATCCGATATAATCATTGACAACTCCTTTAAGCACTACCTCGTATTCAGCAGAATTCTCAGTAGTATAATCCATCTTAAAATTATTAGGGTATGTCATCCCAGAAACATTTTTTAGGGGATTTTCCGTGACATCCTCTACCGACATTGGATCGTTCGACCCCCATATATTAAGAACAGCATCTCCTGTTTCTCCTCCCAGATAAATAGTGATGCCACGGTTTAGTAATCTGTTCTCGTCATCAACAACCGTCTGGTCAGTGATTAAATAGGGATAATCAATTGTGAATTCAACTGTATATTGAAATTCTTTATTGACATAGATGCGATTATCACCTTGTTGTCCCAGTATGATTTTTTTTATTTCGTTATTGAGTGATTCAATTTTCTTTTCGTAATCTAACGCATTCGTTGACAAGATACTAACCATTTTTTTTAAATTTTCAATTTCATTATTCCATTCATCTTTCATCTGATTCATCGAGATTTCATCTGCTATTGCTTTTTCTTCCAGTGCTTTAATGTCATTTCTGGCAATATACAAATCGTTATTAATCATAATTTTTTCATTGACTAATTCTCTTTTTTCATTCTCAATTTTTGTACATTTCTCGCGGTAAGCCAGTGTATTCGATGCAACCACTGCTACTGAGGCAATCACTATGCATAGCAGTATAAGCGTAGTGATTGCAAAGAATTTTCTTGTAGTAAAGATTTTCATCATGACTCCTCAACGTTCTATAAAGATTTTAATCCCCAAAACATTATTCACTTTTTTTATTAACCCTCATCCTATTATATATGGACTGATCATTTTTTTCAAATAAAAAAGATAGCATGTGCTATCTTTTAATTTTACTATTATTCCATTACAGATTCTCTTTTATCAATCTTCCCATTTCAAGTGTCCCTACCGTGGTTTCGCCTTTTCTGGCAATATCAGAAGTCCGGTACCCCTCTTCAAGCACTTTATTCACCGCATCTTCAATGGCAGACGCTGCACTCTGTTCATCAAGTGAATACTTAAGCATCATAGCTACGGATAAAATAGTAGCAATGGGATTGGCAATATCCTTACCTGCAATGTCCGGAGCTGATCCATGTACGGGTTCATAAAGTCCCATCTTGCCTTCTGCAAGACTAGCTGAAGGTAACATGCCAATTGAACCTGTAATCATAGCCGCTTCGTCTGATAGAATATCTCCGAACATGTTTGTGGTGACAATGACATCAAACTGGTGAGGATCTTTAACCAGCTGCATGGCTGCATTATCAACATACATATGATTCAAAGTAACTTCGGGATAGTTAATGGCCACTTCATTGACAATTCTCCTCCAAAGTCTTGAACTTTCCAGTACATTAGCTTTATCAACACTGGTCAGCCTTTTATCTCTGATCATGGCCGCTTCAAATCCGACCTTTGCAATTCTTCTGACTTCAGGAATGGTATACTTCATGGTATCCATGGCATAATCATCCCCTTTTTCCTTTTTGCCGAAATAGATGCCGCCTGTCAGTTCTCTGACTACTAAAATATCAAGGTTGTCTCCGATAATATCCGATTTCAACGGTGAAGCCTGTTTCAATGCATCATAAATGATAGCAGGCCGTAAATTGGCAAACAGGCCAAGTGCTTTTCTGATACCAAGCAACCCTGCCTCAGGTCTGACAGATTGGTTATCCCATTTAGGACCGCCGACTGCACCTAAAAGTACTGCATCACTTGTCTGACATAAGGTAATGGTTTCTTCAGGAAGTGGCATGTTTTTTTCATCAATGGCAATCCCGCCTATTAATCCTTCAGTAAATTCTATCTGAAAATGATATTTCTCTGCTGCTGCTTTTAAGACATCCACAGCACAGTTCACCACATCCGGCCCGATTCCATCCCCTTTTAAAACTGCTATCTTGTATGTTTTCATAATCTCCTCATTTCAAAGTTTTCTTGATATATCCGATTAAACCGTTATTTTCAATAATTTCCTGCATGAATGGAGGAAATGGTTTCGCTACATATTTTTTGTTCTGGGTTTCATTGAAGATATCACCTGTGAGAAAATCAACAGTTACATAATCACCTTCATTGATTTCCTCTGCGGCTTGTCTGCATTCTAAAATCGGAAGGCCGATATTAATGGCATTTCTATAGAAAATCCTTGCGAATGTATTGGCAATAACACATGAAATACCAGATTCCTTAATAGCAATTGGTGCATGCTCTCTGCTGGAGCCGCATCCGAAGTTATTCAGTGCAACCATAATATCACCCTGATTCACTTTTTTAGAAAAATCAGCATCAATATCTTCCATGCAATGGCTTGCCAGCTCTTTAGGATCTGATGTATTTAAATATCTGGCTGGTATAATGACATCGGTATCCACATTATGACCATACTTGATTACTTTTCCGCTTGCTTTCATCTTATATTTCCTCCAATTCATCCGGTGAGGCAATTCTGCCTAAGATTGCACTGGCAGCTGCCACTGCAGGTGAACATAAATAGACTTCACTTTCAGGGTGACCCATTCTTCCGACAAAGTTTCTGTTGGTGGTGGATACAGAACGTTCTCCCTTTGCTAGAATTCCCATATGCCCTCCAAGACAAGGCCCGCAGGTGGGGGTGCTTACTGCTGCCCCTGCATCAATGAAAATGTCAAACAGTCCTTCATTCATTGCCTGTTTCCAGATTTTCTGAGTAGCTGGGAAAATAATGCACCTCACATCTTTATGTATTTTGTGACCTTTTAGAATATTGGCAGCAATTCTCATGTCCTCTATTCGTCCATTAGTGCAGGATCCTATCACAGACTGGTCAATGGTGACTGTACCGACTTCATCAATGGTACGGGTATTATCCGGTAAGTGAGGAAATGAAACTGTCATCTTGATTGTCGAAAGATCAATGACATGCTCCTCAGAATAAACTGCTTCTTTATCTGCTTCAAAAATGTCATAAGGTTTTTTTGAATGCTCACGGATATAATCAAGTGTAATTTCATCCACCGGAAAAATGCCGTTCTTTGCACCTGCTTCTATGGCCATATTGGCAATGGTGAAACGGTCATCAATATTCAGGTTCCTTACTCCTTCACCTGTGAATTCCATTGATTTATATAACGCACCATCCACACCGATCATTCCTATGATATGCAGTATCAGGTCTTTTCCGGACACATTTTTATTAAATTTCCCTTTTAGTTCAAATTTGATGGCCTCAGGAACTTTAAACCAGGCTTTTCCTGATGCCATTCCGCTGGCCATGTCTGTACTTCCGACTCCTGTCGAAAAAGCACCTAATGCACCATATGTGCAAGTATGTGAATCGGCTCCGATAACCACATCACCTGCAGTGACAAGTCCCAGTTCAGGAAGAAGAGCATGTTCAATTCCCATCTGTCCAACTTCAAAAAAGTTGGTGATCTCCATCTCTTTTGCAAATTCCCTGATGAATTTTACCTGTTCAGCGCTTTTTATGTCTTTATTGGGACAGAAATGGTCGGGAACAATCGCAATTTTTTCTTTGTCAAACACTTTTGTCAGACCGATTTTTCTGAATTCCTTCACTGCTACCGGGGTTGTGATATCATTTCCCAGTACCATATCCAGTGAAGCCATAATCAATTGACCAGGTTCAACATAGTCAAGCCCTGCGTGTTTTGCCAGTATTTTCTGAGTCATTGTCATTTTTTTCATTTCACACCTCTTGCTTATATTAAAACCGAAATCCCAAAGGATTCCGGTTAAATAAAACTACTTCTTAATATCTATGAAAACCCTTTCACCGGGTTTTAGCATACCTAGTTTTTCTTTCGCAACCTCCTCAATATATTGCATAGAATCGGCTGTTTCAATGTCAGTTTTCAACTCAATCTCAATCTTTTGTCTTTCATACAACTGTTTTTCAAGTTGCGTTTTTTCTGTTTCCTTTGCATCTATCAGCGGTTGCTGTGAGATAAGGATATAAAACACATATCCGAAAAACGATAGTTTTGCCAACCATATGAAAAATTTCTTAAATTGTTTCTTCATTATCATACCTTTATCTTTTGTATATGCAAATTATATTATATCTAATCATTAAAAGTCAAGGAACGTGTTTTTATTATACTACTATATCTTTTTCTGATGCGCAAGTTTAAATGCTAAATCATAAGCATATACCAGTTCATCGATTGTACAATGGTCCTGAACAAAGTGTGTGGTGCAGAAAATCCATTTTCTATCCTTTAAAATCCTGAAAACTCTTTCAATTTCATCGGATAAATGTTCATAGTTTCCAAATCCCAAAGTGGTCTGAATGCACAATCCTCCTAATATGGCGAATTTGTCAGCATACCGGTTTAGATAAGTCTGATAGTTCATGTTCGCTGCTTCCTGATAAGGATGAATAACATTGAACCCGAGTTCAACAATACCATCAAGTGCAGCATTGATGTTTCCATCAGAGTGTAAACTCACAAAAACGTTTCTTTCTTTGACTCTGTCACAGACTAGTTTATGATTCGGGTAGATATATTCCCGCCACATATCGTAGCTGAACAGCATACTGTTCTGCGCACCCCAGTCATCAGATATGTGAATCATATCAACACCAAGATCCATCAGATGGTCAGCATTCTGCCTGTTCCATAATCCTTGCTTTTGATAAACCTGCTCCATCAGTTCCGGATACAGGGCCATATACATGAGATGATTCTCAATCCCGAATATATCATTCAAGCTCTCAAATATGCCAGGAGTCTGTACATAGCAGAAACGCTGTCTGTCCTCCTGATAAAATGTCAGGTTGTTTTTAACTTTCTTATAGTCTTCTGAATTGACCTTCTTAAAAGGAATCTCCAGTGCCATTTCAGGAGTGATTGTCGTATGACTGTCTTTAAGTTCTTTGAACTCAGCTGTTGAGTATGGGTCCGGTCCTCCGAAAATATGCGCCATATCAAATTCATATTTATCTTCAAATGCTTCTGCTGAGCCAAATCTCTCTTTCAGTTTTTCATTAAGGTTTGCTTTGATCCATCCATATATAGGTGTTTTGCTAACTTTTTCACCTTTAATCACTTTTGACACTAATTCTCTTGAATTCATTTTATTTACCTCGTTATATGTTATATAATTAATGTTAACTATGATATCATAAAAAAGCAATGTTTTTGAGGTGAATGATGAAATATAAAAAACAAATAATTGAAATAGCAAAAATCATGTATTCAAAAGGAATGGTTAACGCTTTTGAAGGAAATATCTCCATTCGTGATGAGGAGAAAATCATCATTACCCCATCACAGATTTGCAAGGGATTCCTTGATGTGAACATGCTGATGACAATAGACAGAAAAGGAAATATTTTAGAAGGAAGTCATAAAATTTCTTCTGAAACTGGTCTTCACCTTGAAGCCTATGCTCTGAAAGATGACATCAGAGCAGTGGTCCATGCTCACTCACCATACGCCACAGCATATGCCATTGCCAATAAGCCGATTGAGACAAAAGCTTACCCTGAAATGATTGCTCTGTTTAAAAAAGTACCTGTCATTAAATACGGGACACCTTCCACTGAAGAAGTCTATAGTGACTTAAAGAACTATATTAATGAATATAATGTGCTGTTACTGGAAAATCATGGTATTGTGGCATTTGGTAAAGATTTATATGAGGCCTATTTCAGACTTGAGTCAATTGAAAGCATTGCAAAAGTTCTTCTTTTAAACCAGTTGATCGGTGGCCCAAGCGATCTTCCTGACGAAGAAGTGAAAAAGCTGCTGGCATGGTAGTCAAATCCATTCATTTTTGGTATGATAGATGAAAATATTAAAGGAGTCATAAGATGAGCATTGCCGATCAGATTTTCATAAGCATGTGTCGCGATATTTTAAGTAACGGAATCAGCTCTGAAGGACAGATTGTCAGGCCGAAATGGGATGATGGCACTCCCGCTCATACAATCAAAAAATTCGGTGTAGTCAACAGATATGATCTAGCTGAAGAATTCCCTATACTGACATTAAAACCGACATCACTGAAGAGATCCGTTGATGAAATTCTCTGGATATGGCAGAAAAAGTCTAATAACATAAATCAGCTGAACAGTCATATCTGGGATGCATGGGCTGACGATAATGGATCAATCGGAAAAGCTTATGGTTATCAGCTTGGTGTGAAGCACCAGTATAAAGAAGGTGAATTTGACCAGGTAGACCGCGTACTTTATGATCTTAAAAACAATCCATACAGCAGAAGAATCATAACTAATCTATATAATCACCAGGATCTTCATGAAATGAATCTCTATCCTTGTGCTTATTCAATGACCTTCAATGTCACAGGAAACAAATTGAATTCAATCTTGAATCAGCGGTCTCAGGATGTTTTAGCAGCTAATAACTGGAACGTTGTTCAATATTCAGTGCTGACTTACCTGTTTGCCCATCTCAGCGGTTTATTACCAGGTGAGTTTGTTCATGTCATTGCTGATGCACATATCTATGACAGACACATTCCGATTGTTGAGGAATTACTCAAAAGAGAAACTTTCAATGCACCGAAGTTCATCATGAATACAGAAAAAAAAGATTTTTATGAGTATACAGTGAATGACTTTAAATTAACAGGGTATAAAAAAGGAGAACAAATCAGCTTTCCAATTGCAGTATAGGAGAAGAAAATGAACATCATTGTAGCAGTAGATAAAAACTGGGGAATCGGTAAGAAAAATGACATGCCATGGCGAATTCCCGAAGACTTGAAATTTTTCACAGAAATGACTTTAAATAAGACAATTGTCATGGGTAGAAAGACTTTTCTTTCTTTTCCTCATCAGAATCCTTTAAAAGGCAGAGAAAATATAATTCTGACAAGAGATGAGCATTTTAAAGTGGAAGGTGCAACTGTCGTCAATGGTGTGAAAGAATTATTATCACTGGTCAAGGATAAAAATACCGATGATGTCATGATTATCGGTGGACAGAGTATTTATCAGACTTTTGAGAAATACTGTGCTAAAGCCTATGTCACTAAAATAGATGCTTCATATGAAGTAGACACTTATTTTCCTAACCTTGATCTGCTTGATCACTGGAAAGTTGACAAAATCCATGATGAAGTAGTCTCAAAAACTGGAGTGACATTCAGAATTTATGAATACATCAACACTCAGTTATAGTCTGTTTCGTGATAAGTGATGCAATTAGAATCATGAAAATTCAATGCACCGTTAATGGCGGTTCTTGAGACAAAACGAATTTTGTCATCATCAAATATAAAATCGACATATTGAAACCCAACCTTCTTGTAATCTTCATGCCAGTTACTGTAATCAAGCAATACCTTTACATCAGTCCATCTGTCAAGATCTTTAGAGGACATGAGAATAAGCCTGTTTCTTTTGTTGGTGTCTTCACGGTCTGCTCTGTTGACTATTGTAAAATAGCTTTCTGTTTTATGGTCATACTTGATGCTGAACTTCGAATTGTTTCCATTAAATGACACCACTTTCCCGAATGTGAGCTGCTTTTCAGGGTGATCTTTATCCACATTCAAATAAATCGCTTTTCCGTAATCGTCATAATCAGGTCCTGTACCATATCTCAGAAAGTTAACTAGGGTTCCGTCTTTTTTAGCTACCACATTCCCTTCCAGTAACCCGAATTGTTTCCCTTTTACGACTCCCGGCCATTGGCTGCTATAAGGCAGAAATTCTGACACAATCCAGTTGACAGGATCATAGAAATCGGCTTCCTCATCAACAGATACCACTCCAGATGCATGTCCGCCTGTATTCCATGAGCCAAAGTCGATTCCTGTCCATAAGCGATGATTAAAACTGATTATTGGCATCGGTGCTTTATGAGGTCCTCCGGTTAGCTTGTTACCACCTTTTAAGATAACAATCGATGGTAAGAAGGACATTCCCTGATCTGTGGATTTGTACAGCAGCAAATCACCATACTCCCCGTTATGTCCCATCAGATATAGAATTCCTTTATGTGAAAACATTTTACCCCAGAAGCATGGTGTTACAGTAGAAAGATATGAAAATGTGATTCCATTATCATCTGAATAAAAAATCAAAGTGATATTCTGAGCCATGTTCTGATAGAAAATATCATGTGATACCAGTATTCTCCCATTTTCAAGTTTCAGTATACAAGGACTTGCAGGGCACATCCCAGACGGATGATAGGTCATATCATCAGGGTGGATATAGTTGATGACTTTATGTCTGTAATCATCACATCTGAAAAAGCGATTATTGCTTCTTTCGCTGACTGTATTGAAATAGACAGAATAATCTGTACCTTTCAGAAGATTGTCAATTTTCACAGTATGGTCATTAATCATGCTGTAGTTTACAACTCTGAATGGGCTGTTCCCAAGTTCTTTAATACAGCAGTCACTGCTGATGAACCGGTCAAATTCTAAGATGACCCCCGTGTTAAAAGGTTCTACTCTAACTATCTTCATTAGCTTCCTCACTTAATCTCATCCATTTATCCATTGCTTCATCCAGTTCTTGAGACAAGCTCTCTCTTTGGTATGTCAGTTCCCCCAGAGCTTTGTAATCTGAAGCATGTGATATGATATCCTGGTCTGTATTTCTTATATCGTTTTCCAGCTGCTCGATGGTTCTTTCAAGCTGTTTGATTGTAAATGTAGCAACCCGTTTGCTTTTCCCAAAGCTTTTTGCCGCTTTTACCTCATTGTTTTCAACGATTTCTCTGTTGAGTTTTTTTTCTTCAATCTCTTTGCTGTAAAAATCATAGTTACCTTCGAACAGTGTGACATGACGGTCTTTTACTTCAAATATTCTTTTCGCAAACTTATTGATGAAATGCCTGTCATGTGAAATAAAGAGCATCGTTCCCTGAAATAAGGATACAGCCTCTTCCAGCTGTTCTCTGGATGAAATATCAAGATGATTGGTCGGTTCATCTAAAATCAGCAGATTGACATCATTCTGCATCTCAAGCAATAACCTCAGTCTGCTTTTTTCTCCGCCTGACAGCACTTTGATCTGTTTAAAAACATCTTCATTTGAAAACAGATATTTCCCAAGAAGATTTCTGCCTGATTGAATGGTCAGTTTCAGCTTGTCACAGACTTCCTCAAGCACGGTATGCTCCGTATTCTCAAAAATCACTTCCTGCTCAAGATAAGCATACTTAACACTTTTTCCAAGTTTTACTTCACCATGATCAGGTAATTCTCTGCTTGTAATCAACTTAATCAATGTGCTTTTTCCTGCTCCGTTTGGTCCGATCACCCCAACCCGGTCATCTGACTTGATTAAAAAATTCACATTGTCAAGAATAAGATTATCTTGATAGGATTTACTGATATTTGTCGCTTTAATGACTTCATACCCTATTTTATCAATTTCCTTGAAAGCAAATGTCAAAGTTTTTTCTGTCACAGGTTTATCTACCTTTTCCATTTTCTCAATTCTTTTTTCAAGATTCTTTGCTCTTTTTATTGCAATTTCTGTTCCGTAATTTCTCATCTGTCTGGCAGTTTCCATTAGTCTGTCAGTTTCTTTGATCTGCCGCTCATATAGTTTTAGATGCCTTTCCTGTTCTTCTCTTTTCTGAATCAGATAGCTTTCATAGTTTCCTTTGTAAATGTTTGTTTTATTAAAACTGATTTCAATCACCTTATCAGCAGTCCTGTTAATGAAATAACGGTCATGGGATACATAAAGCACAATCCCTTTATACTCTCTGATATAAGTCTCGAGCCAGATGCAGGCATCCATATCAAGGTGGTTTGTTGGTTCATCAAGCAGCAGAATATCAGGAGCAGAAAGTAATGCTTTACCAAGCATCGTCAAAGTCTGCTCACCTCCCGACATGTTATAAAATCTGGTTTTCAGCACTTTTTCTGGTATACTCAACCCTGTAATGATTTTTGAGATTTTTTCCTTGATATTGTATCCACCCATGAATTCAAATTTATCATGAAGTCTTCCATACTGTTTCAGCACTTCTATGTCGTCAGGATGTTCACTCAATATTCTGTGAGCTTCATTCATTTTCTCCTGGAGTTCATCGATATGATTGAATGCACTGTACAGCATATCCAACCCGTTTAATTCTGTCAGTTCATCATGAATCTGCTTAAGATAAGAGACTGTATAACCATTCTGTATAGAAATATTCCCTTTTTCAAAATCAATATATTGATTGATTAAATTTAATAAAGTTGTTTTACCCGTTCCATTATTACCGATTAACGCAACTTTTTCATTTTCAAAAATCTCAAAGGAGATATTATCCAGTATTAAATTGTCACCGTAACTCTTGGTTACCTGGTCAAAATTTATAACACCCATGGGAGTTATTATATCATATGACTCTATAAGTTTGGTAGAATTTGAAAGAGTTTGAGAATCCATATAACAATGAGGATGACTCCTATGACAATTAAAATCCTAACATTAATTTTTCTAAGTCTGGATGTTTCCAATCCCCTTTGTTTTCTGATGATATCAATCAGCTGCAACGGAATCTGTAAAAGAAGGTAAGGGAACAAAACTGTCACTGCCATATTGTATCTGATGGCTTCTGCAAACTGAAAATGAGCAAAAAGAATAAATGCTCTGCTTAATCCGCAAGTCGGACATGGAATATGAAAAAAATAAAGAACCGGGCATCTGTAGATATTGCCCAGTTCAATGTTGAATATTTTTAATGTTACCATATTATCCTGATAGTTAAGTAAAAAAGATAATAAGATAATCCCAATACTTCCTATAAGGAAAGTCCAGGCTTCCAGATTCTTTTTAATCATTGGAAATAGTTGTTTATGTAATCTGGGTTATTAATAACTGACATGACAATCGTTCCGTAAGCAATCAATCCCACTACCTGCCATATAATTCCAATGACCGCAATGACAATCCCTGCAATGGCAAGACCTCTGCTCTGTTCTTCTCCCGATGCTCTCATCTCATTAAGTGCAATGATGCTGAAAACAAGCCCTACTATGCCAACAGGAAAACAGCACAAAAAACCTACTATGGCACAAACAAACCCGACAATTGCTTTTGTGTTGTTCTTTTTCACTTCCTGTGGTTCAACAAAATTATTCTCATCCATAAACAAACCCCCATTTTTAATGCCCTCATTATATCAATTAAACAGTATCTCTTCAACCTATTGAAAGTAATTTAATATTTTTTTCAATTAGGTATTTGATATCACATGAAAATACAGTAAACTATAACAAAAGGGGTGACTATCATGATGACAGGTAAAGAGAGAATAGCAAATATATTAAAAAGACAACCAGTTGACAGAATCGGGTTGATGGAGCATTTCTGGTCAGACACCAAAAAAGTATGGGCTGAAAAAGGTAAAATCACTGAAGAAACTGATTTGGGAGATCATTTCAATTTTGATCTTGATTTAAGCTGGCCTTTGAAATTGACTGCGAACATGAACTTTGTTCCGGAAATCATTGAGGAGACTTCAGACACTATTCTGACAAGAGACGGAAACGGTGCATTATTAAGAAGACACAAACTGCATGACGCCACTCCTGAACATGTCGATTTTCTGGTTAAAGACCGTGAAGGCTGGGAAGAACATATCAAACCGTATCTGACACCTGATAGAGTCAGAATTAATTTTAATGATTATCGTGAAAGAAAAGCTCATGCTGCAAAAACAGATAAATTTTTCTGCATGTCCGGTATTAATGTTTTTGAAGCCATGCACCCGGTTTGCGGTCATGAATATATGCTGATGGGTATGGCATTGGATCCGGACTGGGTTAAAGATATGGTGAATACCTATTCTGATTTAATGATTAATCTTCAGGAAATACTGATTGCTGAAGAGGGAAAACCGGATGGAATCTGGTATTATGAAGATATGGGATTTAAATTGAGACCTTTTATGTCTCCAGCAATGTATGACGAAATTGTTAAACCTGGTCATGTCAAAACAATCAATTTCGCAAAGAGCATGAATCTTCCGGTCATCATGCATTCATGTGGATTTGTTGATCCTCTGCTTCCCGGTATGATTGATGCAGGTATTGACTGCCTTCAAGTCATTGAAGTGAAAGCTGGTATGGATTTACTGAAACTGTATAAACAATATGGTGATGTGCTGTCATTCATGGGTGGTATTGATGTCAGAGTATTATACACCAATGATAAAAAACAAATTGATAAAGAGCTGGAAGAAAAAATCCCGTTTGTCATGAAAAATTACGGCTATACTTTGCATTCCGATCATTCCATTCCAAATAGTGTCGATTACGAGACCTTTCAATATTATATTGAAAAAGGACTTAAATTAGGAACCTATTAAAGTGAATCGTTCCTTTTATCTCTGGAACGATTAAAGTAATTGTCCAATGTCTCAAGCTGAAATTCCCGGATGATATCATCAATTGTGATATCATCCATTTCATTATAGATCATGACACTGGCAAGATACCCGGTGTCATCAATAACAAACTGATCTCTGTATTTTTTCTTTATGGCATCAAATTTAACCATGTTGTAATCAAGATGAATCAGTCGACTATCAAGATTAACAGTAGCACAGCAATGATTATTATGATTTGATGTTGATGCAAGGACTGTCCCGTTCGGTGCCATGATCCTGCTCTGATTCCCGAATATGGATGAAACAAAGAATGCTCTGGTGGAGTATGCCCATGTCTGCTGCTGAAGCCCTCCATGGAACATGGATGAAAAAAACATGACTTCAGGTTTTTGTTCTATATATTGCTGTCTTAACTCATCAAAATTCAAATCAAAGCAGATAGCAAACCCAGCTTTCTTAATCTGATCTATGGCAAATGTTTTTGCGCCTATTCCAGGTATTATCCCATCTTCTATCTCCCAGATAGTTGGAAAGACTTTATCATAAAACCCTGCCATGTTACCTTCTCTGTCGTAAGCGACTGTTCTATTTGCTTTTTCAGTAAGAGAACTGTGTAAAATACCAAGATGATTGATCTTTGCATAATTTTTGAAAAACATCGGCATCTCAAGAAGCCTAATTCGATTATATTCAGGGTAAATGCTTGCTTCCATATCAGAAAAACGATCGCAGTCTTCAGGTAAAAGAACGATATCCGCCTTTTCATTCACTGCCTGCTGAAGTTGTTTATCCCAATACTCTTTCATATTGGCTACTGCGGATAAAGCATCCTTTCTCCCCTGATAAACATGTGGCTTATCAGCTGCTAATACAGATATTTTGACTTTTCTAGCCATCAGATCACCTCACTTGGCAGTTTGTTATAATAATCAGATTCCATAAAAAATCCGCCGTCATTCATATAATACCCTTTTAAATCAAAAACACCTTCTGAAGCTGTTAAAAATCCCTTTTTCCCTAAAGGATGATAGCCAACCATTTGGTTCCATTGACTATAATTCATTTCTCCATTGGTTTCAAGCAGCCCTACAGACACGCAGTCCAATGTTTTTATTCTGGCTGCCACATTCCTGTTTAATTCAAGCAAAACGGGATTCACTGTCAAGTCAGCAATGAATGTCTTCATGTTCATTTCATTGGCATATGATAACATGACCAGACTTTCAGATAATGTCTTTGCCACTGGTTTCAACGCGAGAGAACGATAACCCTGCTGGAATCGCTCCTTCACCTCATGAACAGAATGGGCACTTTCATCACAGGCAAACAAGCAGGGAATATCACTGACATCAAACTGCTTATCTTCAGAAAAAGGTTCTTCAAAGACCCCTATCTCACTTAAGATTCTTTCTTTATCAAGGTACTCAATCAAACTTAACAGTTGTCCTTTACTTTCGTATCTCCCATTAGCATCCAAATAGAGAACAGGTCTTTTTGTACTGGTATATTCGCTATGATACCCTTTGGTCAGTTCAAATATTTCTTTAACCCTCTTTTTATCCCATTCATTCTCGTTACCTATTTTTACTTTCAGGAAAAATTCTCCATTGGTCAGAATATTTTTTATTTCTTCAGTAGTGGTTGTATAGGTGATTAATGGAATCGATGCGATTTTGTCATGCTCTTTCTCAAGAGAGGTTAATGCTGAAAAAGAAGTGATATTGTTTTTTCTCGCATAGAATAGCCATATTGCCATATCTACCGCTACGAGAGCATTTAAAACAAATGTCTTTCTGATGTTTTCCTTAGTCATTTCAGTGATATGCTTATAGCACAGTTCAAATAGTCTTGCAGTCACTTCAAAAGGAGTGTCAAATTCTATGGTTTTTAATAAGCCTAATGCATATTTAGTGGTATCATACATCAGCTGATCGCCTTTTTCCTGACCATATTTCTGAAAAACAAAAGCATCAGACCAAAGCACTGATTGTATGGATAAACCGGTTGCCTGGCATTCACTGTCACCAATGGTGACGGCAACCTGCCAGACATCAGACACATATCCGCCTTTAAACCCAAAAGGCTTAATCAGTTTTTCTTTCACATATCCGATTTTACATGTTTCTACTCTCATTTGTAACTGATTTCACTTTCATCGATTGTAATCGGCAGTTTCTTTTCAATCGATTCATTTACCTTGTAGCTGATGACAGCCGCACGTAAAGCTATATCAATACCATTAGGGCTTTCAGTATCATTGATAATCGCATCTGCCAGTTGATCAAGTTCTGTTCTTTGTCCTTTATCAACTGAATCAAGTTCTATCTTTATTTTATCATGTCCTTCAAATCCATAGTACTCCATTTCTTTAAACCCATTAATATAGATAGCTCTATTATTGCAGTAAATCTCTGTCACTTCTTTTTCAAAGCTTGAACATCCTTGGCTGCATATCAGCGTGGTGCAGACACTGCCGTCTTCAAAGGTAATAGTGACATTGGCGCTGTCAGGAATCTTTACGATGTTTTCATCAAGGAAAGTCCCTCCCGCTGCAAAAACACTGACTGGTTTACTGTCAACTATCCTGCAGAATAAATCGAAAATATGGCAGCCTTCGCCTACAAAACGCCCACCACCGATATCTTTTATATGAGTCCAGTGACTCTCAGGAAAAGGAGCTTGAATTCTATGATAAGCCATGATTTTGCCATCAACTTCCTGAAAAAGTTCTTTAGCTTTTGTAACAAGAGGTGCTAATCCTCTGTTATATCCTATCGTGTATTTAACATTGTTCTCTTTGACAGCTTTAGCTACTTTGAGACAATCTTCATAGTTAAGTGCCATTGGTTTCTCACACATGATGTGTTTCTTAGCTTTGGCAGCTCTGACAGATAATTCCGCATGTGAATCGTGTCTGGTAGTAATGAAAACTAAATCAATGCTGCTGTCATTTA
The DNA here is from genome assembly GCA_016938455.1 of Clostridia bacterium. Lineage (GTDB taxonomy): Bacteria > Bacillota > Clostridia > DUPQ01 > DUPQ01 > JAFGUQ01. The sequence goes on along the minus strand of JAFGUQ010000032.1, from coordinate 387 downwards.
ATATTTTATCAGCATCATCCGTAAAATATCCTCCATTGCATGCTTCGCAGGCAGCTTTTGCAGCATCTAAGTTGATATCCATTAATCCTACAATATTGAATTTACTGTTTTTCATGATGATTGGCATATGCATATTAACTGCAAAAGAACCACATCCTATAAATCCTACATTAATTACTTTCATTTTCATTTCCTCTCTTTATGTTTTTATTATTATATTACTATCAGATAAAAGACTGTCAAGTTCTGTTAAAACAATTTTTCTGATAGTTATTTTATTCAAGCAAATCCCATCTTCCGGACCACCAGAGCAATAGGCCAGTAAAATATAGTCATCAATAACTTCGATAGCTACATAGCAGAATCCTCTTGATTTGTCATCCTCGA
>JAFGUQ010000031.1 GCA_016938455.1 Clostridia bacterium | reverse complement strand
TAGCATGGAATATGATTACAGCCTGAAAAATGACATGCAAAAATCGCTGGAGTGTGGTGAAAAAGCGAAGAAGCTGTTTGAGGAAACAGGAGATTATGTAAGTGCCTACGACTGCCTTGAAGGAATAATTTATGTTCAACGTCAGCTGCATCATACAGAAATAGTGGATTCACTGATGACACTGTTGGTAAGCACCGCTGAAAAGACAGCAGATAAAAAGAAAATTGCCAATAGTTATTTTAATCTCGGTAGTTATTACCTTGATCAGGCTTATCTCAACCTGGCAATAGAGGCCTTTTACAAAGCCCTTAAAATCGGAGAAGAATCGGGTGATTCATTAGAAATAGCCAATGCACTTGGAAGTATAGGGCTTGTCAACCTGCATATGAAGGACTATAAAAATGCCATTAAATACTACCTCAGGCAGGAAAAAATCATTAAAAACAAGGTTAATCAGTATGACCTAAGCGTGACCTATTCCAATTTGGGAGAATCATATAATGCGCTGGGTGATTATAAAACAGGGCTCAATTATCATCTGAAAGCACTGGAAATGAGAAAGAAAATGAATTTTCAATTGGCTATCAGCAATTCATTACAAAACATCGGATACACCTATTTACTAATGATAGACAGCGCAGCTAAAGCGTTGAACTATACAAAACAGTCTTTGTCAATTGATCTGGAAATTAATAATTATGATGGCGTTGCGAAAAATTATATGTTAATGGGTAAGATATACGCAATGAATAGTAATGATTCCCCGGGTATCAGTTATCTTGAGAAAAGTATTGAACTAGCCAGGAAATACAACAAACCTTTCATAATTAAAGAAGCCTCCGAAGCCTTAATTGATCTATATGCTCGCAACATGAACTTTGAAAAGGCTTTCGCAAATATGATCATCAATAAGCAGGTTAGCGACAGTATTTCAGGTGGTGACAACATTAAAAGGATTACCCAGTTGGAAATGCAGCATGCTTTTGAACAGCAGCAAAATGAAACAGAGGTAAGCCATCTGAAGGAAAAGATCAGGTATGAAACCACCATTAAAAGAAACCGGATGATTCTGACATTTTCAATTCTGTTTGGTTTGCTGATTGTGTTGTTCCTTGCATTTCTTTATCGCAGCTACCTGAAATCAAAAAAAGCAGACAAAGAAAAAGAAACACTTCTTAAAGAGATCCACCACAGGGTCAAAAACAACCTTATGGTAATCAGTAGCCTGCTAAATCTTCAATCCGGAACGATGACCGATGATAACACCAGGGCAGCCGTTAAGGAAAGTCAGAGCCGCGTTAAATCAATGGCTTTAATTCATCAACTGCTATATCAATCGGAGATGTTTACGAGCATTGATTTTCCGAAATATCTCAACCAACTGATGGCGTCGCTTCAAAGCGCCTACAGTAAGCCCGGTAAGAATATTCAATATATAATCAGGGCTGAAGATATTAAGTTTGATATTGATACAGCCATCCCGTTGGGACTTATCACCAATGAACTGGCAACAAACGCTTACAAATATGCCTTTACTGACAGTATCAATGGTTTGATTGAGGTGGACTTTTTAAGAACTGATAATCATGAATACCTCCTGAGAATTTGTGATAACGGTAAAGGACTTCCAGCGGGATTGGATCTGGAGGACTCACCCACCCTGGGATTAAAGCTTGTAAAAATTCTTACAAAACAAATAAAAGCCAAACT
>JAFGUQ010000030.1 GCA_016938455.1 Clostridia bacterium | reverse complement strand
AGAGGTCACCTTATGTTTGAAAAGCCAAAAAAGCAGAAACCAAATCATCTGATTTTCTTAATTAAAAAATATAAGAAATATCTTGTTTTCATACTGATTACAATCATAGGTCAGATAATCTCTTCTCTGCTTTCAGGATCTTATGGATATCTTTTTAAAGATCTGATAGATTTCATGACTCAGCAGAATCGGGCAGGATTCAATCAGATTGTCTGGATTCTGGTTGTGCTATTTTCAATTAATATCCCTCTTCTTGGAATAAGGACCTATTGCATTGGAAGGTATACCAGCTCAATAATAAGGGAAATTCAGAATACACTGGGATTAAAAGCCACTAAAATGCCGATATCTGAAATTGATAAGATGCATTCAGGTGATTTTGTATCAAAAGCAAACAATGATCTTGGCCAGATCAGAACATATTTTTCCTCTGAACTGCAGATGTCAATTCGACTTATTATTGGCGGAGCTGTTGCTTTGGGACTGATGCTTTATCTTAGCTGGCAGTTAACCTTGATTACATTTGTCATTTCACCTATATTTCTTTTTCTGACTGTTTTAATCGGTAAACCTTTGAAGGATCTTGTTGTTAAAAGAAATGAGAAACTGGCGGATGTTAACAAATATACACAGGACGCTTTGGGGGGATATGTTGAAATAAGAACTTATCAGCTCAAAGAAAAACTGGGAAGTAAAATAAAAGAAGCCATTGATGACTCTGTAAAAATCCTGTTCAAGAGTGCACGTATTGAAGCTTTTTCCACAGGATTCGGTATGCTTAGCAGAATTATCCCTGTCATTGTTTTACTGTCTGTCGGCTCAATTTTCATTGTTAAAGGAATTGGTGATGTTACCATAGGTAAAATTGTCGCTTTAACCAGCTTATCCAATGCACCTCTTCAGTTTTTATATATGTGGAGTGCTATTGTCAATTACTATAAAAAAGCTCAAGGTTCAGCAGAAGGTGTCATTAAGCTTCTTAATTATGAGGAAGAAAGGATCAGCGGGAATACTTCAATCACATTTGATGGCTTGAATCCGGTTATCTCTTTTAAGAATGTTTCTTTCAAATATAAAAAAGATGAAACCGAAAATAATGTTTTGAATCACATTTCGTTCGAAATTCATAAAGGAGAAAAGGTCGCTTTTGTCGGTGAATCGGGTTGCGGAAAAAGTACAATCATCAAGTTGATTGCCGGTTTTTATGAAGTTGATGAAGGTGAGATCTTAATAAGTGGCATCAACATCAGTCAGTTGAATCTTGCCTCTCTTAGAACTCACCTCTCAATTGTAGATCAGGATACATATTTATATCCTGGTACCCTTTTTGAGAACATCGCCTGTGGTGTCATCAATGATTATGATGAAGTCCCGCTTGATTTAGTAAAACATGCTGCTAAAACAGCCAACATTGATCAGTTCATTGACACCCTTCCTGACAGATATGACACATTTGCACTTGAAAGAGGCGTACGTCTGTCAGGTGGTCAAAAACAGCGAATAGCCATGGCAAGGGCTTGCATAAGAAATGCAGAGATTCTTCTACTTGATGAGCCTACCTCAGCATTGGATCTTGAAAACGAAAGAATTGTGCAGAACGAACTGGATCTGTTAATGGACGGCAAGACATCAGTTGTTGTTGCACATCGTCTGACTACAATAAAAAATGCTGATCGGATTTTTGTGATTGACAAAGGAAACATCATTGAAAGCGGCACTCATGAAGAGCTTGTTAATGAAAGCGGAAAATACTTATCTCTGTTAAGCAAACAGTTAGAGAAAGAAAGAGAGGCATAATATGAAAAATCTTGGATTAAAAACTACAGTTCTTTCATTAAAACGTTTGTTTAAGGAATTGAAGAAACACAAAAAAATGTATTTCCTTTCAGGTTTTCTGACCAGTTTATCTGATTTATCCTTTAATTTTGTATTTGCTTATACCGCTATGTGGATTATTTCAGGAATTGAACAGAATGATTATCAGAAAGTAATCAACAGTATCTGGTTGCTTTTCATCATGTTTGTTTTCATTCTTCTGCTTCTGGTCATCAGCGATTACCTTTTCAAAGTCACTCTTGCAAAAGCAAATGGAGATTTGAGAAAACGTTTGTTCAATAAGGTTTGCATGCTTAAAGTGTCCTGGTTTGAAAGCAAGCACAGCGGTGATACTGTGTCAAGAATGATCAATGATATGCAGGCAACAGAAAGCGCATGGGGAAATCAGCTGATTACTCCTATTGGTGCTGTTGTTTCCGGTGTCGGAAGTACGGTATTGATGCTGACGCTCGATTGGAGAATCGGTCTTATTGCCATTGCTATCGGAGCTACTTCATTGTTAGTTTCAACAAGATTTCTTTCTCCTCTTAAAAAGCGAAGCGAAAAAGTGCAGAAATCAATGGCAAAAGTGACAGAAAACACTATTGATATTCTCTCCTCATATAAAATCACCCGTATATTCAATCTGTCAGGCTGGGTTCTTGGTAAATTCAAGAAATCATCAGAAGTGTTATATGAAGATAATATGAGCAGAGTCAAACTGCAGATGTGGCAAAACGTGGTCAACGAATTATTCTCCAATCTTTCATTTGTCGGTCTGTTCATCATCGGAGGAATATTTGTGATCAAAGGTACACTTATGTTTTCAACTCTGATGGCGATTATTCAGCTTAGCGGCGGTGTCTTCATGATGTACTGGATATTAAGTGAATCTTTAACTACCTTGCAGCAGTCTCTGGCAGGAAGTGACCGTGTGATGGAAGTATTAGACGCTGAAGAGGAAGTAGAAGTCAATGAAGGACATATCAACGAAACTTTCAATAGTATGGTGGAAATCAACAATATTGATTTTTGTTATCTTGAAAACGAAAAAACAATCTCTCATCTTCTTTTATCCATCAGACAAGGCGAAACAATCGCTCTTGTAGGAGGCAGCGGAAGTGGGAAAAGTACTCTTTTCAAGCTTCTTCTCGGATTTTATCAGACAAATCAAGGTGACATTTCCATTCTGGGAAATATAGTAAAAGATAATTTGTTATATGCAAGAAGCAATATTGCCTATGTTCCTCAGGTAAATTATCTTTTCTCAGGCACAATTAAGGAAAATATCGCCTATGGTAAAAACAATGCCAGCGAAGAGGAAATTATCGCTGCTTCAAAAGCAGCTTTTGCACATGATTTCATCGTCGATATGAAAGACGGCTATGAGACATTGGTTGGTGAACGCGGTTCTATGCTCTCCGGCGGTCAAAGGCAGCGAATTGCCATTGCCAGGGCATTGATTAAGGATGCTCCCATCCTTCTACTTGATGAAGCCACCTCTTCCTTAGATAGCGAGTCTGAAACCAAGGTGCAGCTTGCCATCGATGAATTGATTAAAGGCCGTACATCCATCATTGCAGCTCACAGGTTATCAACCATTAAACATGCAAACCGTATTGTCGTTCTCGAGGAAGGGAAAATAGTTGAAGAAGGAACCCATCAGGAACTAATCGAAAAAGAGGGAAGATATTTTTATTATTATAAACTGCAGTTTGAATCAGTGCAGGTTTAGATACTTAAATATTTAGCTGTGATATAATAGGCATATATTATGTTGAAGGAAGACATGCCATGAACAGCTTTATGATTCCGAATCACGATATTTTTCTTGATTCAACAATCACTATTTCCAATATTGGTACCTGGGGAATCGATATAGTTACACGAAAACTAAATATTTCCAAGGAAATCTATTCTATTTTAAATATAAAAGAAGATGAAAGCATTAATGATATTGATCAGTTCATAAAATCATATGTTGCTCCGGAATTTCAGCGTAAGATGTCTTCTGCGATTAAACTCGCTATCAGATCCGGAAAATTTTCCAACAATGAATATGAATTAATCTCAACAGATAAAATCTCCAAATGGGTGATTATAAAAGGTACATCTGTAGTAGAAGAAGGCAGCAGTATTACTAAACTGATTGGTTCTCTAATTGATGTTACTGAACTTAAACGAAAGAGTAAATTAATTGAAGAAAGAACCTCTTTTCTGGATACTGTCATCCAATCCATGATTAATCCTTTATATTATAAGGATGATAAAGGACTATATCAATATTGCAATGATGCTTTCTGTCAATTAATAGGAGTTGATAAGAAGGATATCATCGGTAAAAGCTCAATTACCCCGTTACTAGATGATGTTACAGATAATCATAGTCAGACAGATGCTCAGTTAATGAAAAGCAAATCCAATCAGGTATTTGAAACAAAAATCAAATTACCAGATGGAATGTTAAGAGATGTAGTTTTTCACAAATCAATTCATTTGAATTCTGAAAAGCAAGTGATCGGTTTAATCGGTGTTATCATTGATATTACCAGTCAGAAAAATTATGAAAAGCACATTCTTAAAGAAAGCATTATTAAAGATTCCATACTGAGATTATATACGTTAGTCAGCAGTGAAGAAATTGAAATCAATCTGATGAAAAGTTTTTTAAGTGAAATGGTATTATCCTTAGAGGATGTCAACAGCGGTAAAATAATCGATTTTACATCACCTGACAATGTTAAGATCATTGCTTATGAAGGTTATGAAAACAGTGATATTGAAAACTTCAATAGTAAGAATATATCATGTTCGCTTATTGATATCGAATTTAAAAGAAACAGCTCCCCCCGCATTGTGTCAGATTTCAAATCAAAGAAGTCTTGTGATTACATAGTAACAAATACAGGAATTTACCCTGAAACGAGCATTTTGATTCCTATTATCCTTGATGATGTGAATCTTATCATCAGTCTTGAAAGCAACAAGAAGGGTGCTTTTTCTCAAGATGATATCATCATATCAAAGTATATTCAAACAGAATTTCTGTCACTACATATGATTTCTGAACTGAACAGAAAAACATATGCTTTATCACGTTATGATTCTCTGACCGGCTTTATGAACAGAGGATTTTTCAACAGTGTTCTTGATTCTCGAATTGAACTGGCAAAAAGAAACAAGGAGCTGTTGGCTATTGTTCTTTTTGACCTGGACGGGCTCAAAATTGTGAATGATACTTATGGTCATGAAGCAGGTGATTTGTACATCAGAGCTTTCTCCAATCAAATCTATTCATTTTTCAGAAAATCAGATAATTTCGCAAGAATTGGCGGAGATGAATTCATCGGAATCTTTTCAACAACTGATGCAGATTCGCTTCAAAGTAAAATCAAAATTTTCAAAGAGACTTTTTCTTTAACGCCTATCAATTATTCATCAAAGCCTTTCAGAGGAAGATTCAGCTTTGGTATTTCCATCTATCCTAATGACTCTCTATCAACCGATTTTCTGATTAAAATAGCTGATGACCGAATGTATATTGATAAAAAAGCGACTGAAAAAGAGGAACCTATTAAATATCATTTGTAGCTTCACTGCTGTTTCTTTTTCTGTTTATCTCCTTAAATAATGAAATTGATAACAAAGCAGTAAAAATCAAAGTACACAAATCTGCAATCGGCTGTGCCATAAGGACACCATTTAATCCAATTAAATTCGGTAGAATTAAAATTACCGGGATAAAGAATATTCCCTGTCTTGAAATGGATAATAAAGTAGCAGGAATCCCTCTGCCCATTGCCTGATACAGCATATTAACCGGAATGGCAAATCCTAAGGCAGGCATAATATATCCGGTATATCTGAATGCCTTGATACCAATGCTTACCACTTCCTGACTGACATTAAACAGGTTGAGAATAAACCCTCCAAGAAAAATAAATGAAAATGTTCCGAACAGTGCCACTACTAAACAGACTTTTATGGTGAAATATAGTCCTTTTAATAATCGGTCATAATTCCTTGCTCCATAATTGTATCCGGCTACAGGCAAGAATCCTTGCCCGATACCAAAAATAATCATCAGTATGAACATCATCACTCTTAGCATGATGGTTAAAGCGGCGATGGCTGAATCTCCGCCATATAATCCGGCAGCACTGTTTAACAAAACAAAAGATAAAGAAGCCAATCCCTGTCTTAAAAAAGAAGGAACTCCAATTTTAAAAATCTCACCATATATCCTCAGTTTGAAAGTGAACATTTTCAGTTTCAAATGCAAGACGCTTTTTCTCTTGAAGTAAGGAGTTATCAATATAACGAAGCTGACAAACTGTGATATTGCTGTCGCCAATGCGGCTCCGGGTACTCCCATTTTAAAGACAAAGATAAAAATCGGATCTAAGATAATATTCAAGATAGCACCTGAAGCCATCCCTATCATAGACAGTTTCGCACTGCCTTCTGCACGAAGCATGGTATTAAGTACCATCACACCCATCATGAACGGCATAGCGAGTAATATATAGACTATATACTCATTGGCATAGCCAATAATACTGTCGGTAGCACCAAAAAGGACCACCAGATCAGCTCGTAACGGAAACCCGATAAGCAGCAATACAATGGAAATGAAAACAGTTGAAAAGAACGCAGTTGACGCTGTTCTGTTTGCTAAATCAAAATCCTTAGCACCAAGTAATCTTGAAATATATGATCCTGCTCCCATTCCGAATGTCATTCCTACAGCAGAAATAAGCATCATCAGGGGGAAAATAATTCCCACTGCTCCAATTTGACTGGTTCCTAGCTTTGAGACAAAAGCGGTGTCTGCAAGATTGTAAATCGCTGATAATAACATACCAGCTGTCGCTGGTATCGCCATGGTAGTAATCGCTTTATTGATAGGTGCATTTTCCATCAGTTGTAATCTTTTATCGTTCATTCATTCCTCATTCTTCTGCATTTGCCAACATTAACTTGATTCTGTTCTCCTGGTTTATCTTAGTAGCTCCGGGGTCATAATCAATAGCAACAATATTAGCATCACTGTTATTGTCTTTAATTTTTCTGATCATCCCTTTTCCCACAATATGATTCGGAAGACAACTGAAGGGTTGAGTACAGATTATGTTATTTATACCCATATTAATCAGTTCTAACATTTCACCTGTCAGCAGCCAACCCTCACCCATTCGATTGCCATGGCCCACATAATCCTTCACCAGGCTTTTCAATGTTTTAAATTGAGCAACTGTTCTGAAGCTGCTGTTCTCTTTAATGGCTTTAATCATTTGATTCTGCATTTTAATGAAAAAATCTTCCAGCCATTTAATAATCTTATACTTAATCCTTTTACCCCCGAATATTTCGATATCAACCATTCGATTATCAGCTTTGAAAATAAGAAAGTCCATTAACCCGGGAACAATGACTTCACAATTTTCATTCAGGAGAAAATCTTCAAGATTGTTGTTCCCAAGAGGAGAATATTTGATATATATCTCTCCGACAATCCCTACCTTCTTTTTCTTTTCACCAGAAAGCTTTATTTCTGCAAATTCTTTTACAATCAAAGACAGATTATCCACCACTTTATTCATTCTAAGGTTAATAGGATTTATGAATTCCTCGGTTAAGAGATGCTCCCATTTTTTAACAAGAAGATCACTTTCCCCTTTATTGATTTCATAGGGTCGCGTCTGATTAGACAGCCACATCAGCATATCTCCATATGCTACTCCATAAACCATCTTGATGATCAATGGAAGTTTCAACTTAAATCCGGGATTTTTTTCCAGTCCGGATAAATTCAGTGAAATCACTGGAATATGACCAAGATTATTGTGTTTAAGTGCTTTTCGGAGCAGATGAATATAGTTGCTGGCTCTACAGCCGCCACCTGTCTGTGTGATTAAAAGTGCCACTTTATTCATGTCATATTTTCCGCTTTTCACCGCATTAATCAGCTGCCCGATAACTAAAAGTGCTGGATAGCAGGTGTCATTATGAACCCCTTTAAGACCTTCCTGAACGATGTCATTCCCGACGGTGTCAAGAAGCTCGGTTTGATACCCTTCTAAGAGGAGCAGTTTGTTGATGATATTAAAATGAATTGGCAGCATCATAGGAAGAAGAATCTTGTATTCCTGTTTCATTTTTTTAGTAAATATGATTCTGTCTTCACTTTTTTCAGCCATTGCTGTACTCCTTTGCCTGTATTGCTGCCATCAGGCTTCTGATACGTATTTTTGCAGCTCCCAAGTTATTGATTTCATCAATTTTAAGCTGTGTATAGAATTTTCCTTTTTCTTCGAGAATTCTCCTTATTTCATCAGTGGTGATTGCATCGGTCCCGCAACCGAAAGACACCAGTTGAATCAGCTGCATATCGTTTTGAGTGGTAACATAAGTCGCAGCATTATACATCCTCGAGTGATAAGTCCACTGGTTTAATATCGCAAGCTTCTGCTTTCCCACAAGGTGAGAGACGCAGTCTTCTGTAATCACCACATTATTATACGAAGTAATAAGGTCATCAATGCCATGATTGATTTCAAGGTCAATATGGTAGGGTCTTCCGGCAAGAACAACGATAGCAAGATTATTATCTCTGGCATGGGAAATCGCTTTCTTACCTTCTTCAATAATAAACTTCCTGTATTTTTCTTGTGCTTCATAGGCCGATTTGCATGCTTTTTTTATCTCTTCTTTAGTAACATTAAAGTGCTCATGAAAATATTCATATGCTTTTTTTTCAAAATCTTTCGGTCTGTGAAGACCAAAGTAGGGACGATGAAAGGTGACCTGATCCAGCCTTCTGACATTGGCTTCCAGTAACTCAGGGTAATAGGCAACCACTGGACAGTTATAATTATTGTCTCCTATATTTTCATCAAAGTTATAGGTCATACATGGATAAAAGATATGTCCAATCCCGCTGTCTATCAGCTTTTCAATATGCCCGTGCATCAGTTTGGCAGGGTAGCAGACCGTATCTGATGGTATAGTATGTTGCCCTAGTGTATATGTTTTTCTGCTGGAATGACCGGAGTGAACCACATTAAATCCTAGTTCAGTCAGAAAACCATGCCAGAAAGGAAGATTCTCATACATGTTGAGCCCCATTGGTATTCCAATTTCACCTCTTTTACCTTCGATACCTTTAAGAGAAAACAGATATTTTCTCTTAATTTTGAACAGATTGGGAATATTGTTTTTCTTTCCGGCTTCATAAGGTCTGTCGCAGCGATTCCCGGATATATATTTCTTGCCATTGGCAAACTCGTTGATGGTCAGATGACATTTATTCGTGCAAAGTGTGCAGATGGTATTGGTTGAAGACTGTGTAAACGCTTCAAGCTCACTAAAGCTGATTAAGCTGCTTATTCCTTTTGCAAGCGATTTGGCATAAAGTGCTGAGCCATAAGCCCCCATTAACCCTGCAATCTCAGGTCGGATGACTTCTCTTTTAAGTTCAATTTCAAAACTTCTTAAAATGGCATCATTCAGGAAAGTACCTCCCTGTACGACAATATTTTCACCTAAATCTTCGGCACTGTTGGCTCTGATGACCTTATAGAGTGCATTCTTAATGACGCTCATGGACAGACCTGCTGAGATGTCTTCTACACTGGCACCTTCTTTCTGAGCCTGTTTGATAGAAGAATTCATGAACACTGTGCATCTTGTCCCAAGGTCTATAGGATTTTTTGCGTAGATTGCTTTCTTTGCAAAATCTTTTACCTGGTATCCAAGAGCTTTTGCATAGGTTTCTATGAAAGATCCGCAGCCAGATGAACAGGCTTCATTTAAAAGAACACTGTCAATGGCATTATTCCGTACTTTAAAGCATTTTATGTCCTGTCCGCCTATATCAAGAATAAAATTCACCTTCGGATTAAAGTGTTTGGCTGCCATATAGTGAGCAATTGTCTCGACAACTCCGAAATCGATTGAAAAGGCAGTTTTTATGATATCTTCTCCATAGCCTGTAACTGCTCCTGCTTTGATGACTATCTCTTCTCTTTTTAAACTCAATAGATCAATAAGCTTTTCTCTGATAATTTCAACTGGGTTCCCATGGTTTGGACCATAATATTCATAAAGGATTTCATCGTTATCTGAGATTAAAACGAGTTTTGTTGTTGTGCTTCCGGCATCAATACCTAAGTATGCATTTCCTTCATAGTCCTCTATGTTTATTCTTTCCACATTATTCCTTGAGTGTCTTTTTAAAAACATCTCATACTCTTCGGGATTCGAAAAAAGAGGCTGATAGGTATTAGTCAGTTTTTTGTTGTTTTCACTGTTTTTTACTTTGCTGAGTAGGTCAGCATAAGTGATTTCATTTTCATTTTCAGAATATATTGCAGCCCCCATGGCGACAAAGTATTCTGCATTAACAGGGAAAACAGCACTTTCATCATCCAGATTTAATCCAGAGACAAATCGCTGCTGCAATCCTTTAAAGAAAGTAAGCGGTCCGCCTAAGAAAACCACTTTACCCTTGATGACACGACCTTGGGAAAGTCCCGCTACAGTCTGGTCCACCACCGCTTGATAGATACTTGCAGCCACATTTTCTTTTTTAGCCCCTTGATTTAATAAAGGTTGTATATCTGATTTGGCAAAAACACCGCATCTTGAAGCAATCGTATAAATTTTATCGTGCAAAAAACTAAGTTTATCCAGTTCATCCATGCTGACATTCAGCAATGTAGCCATCTGGTCTATGAAAGCTCCGGTACCTCCTGCGCAAGAGCCATTCATTCGAAATTCAAAACCGTTAGTCAAAAAGATGATCTTAGCATCTTCTCCACCAAGTTCTATGACCACATCGCTATCCGGTAAATATTTCTTTATTGATAATTGAGTAGAGTAGACTTCCTGTACAAAAGGAAGGTCACTGTCTTTTGAAAGACCTAATCCAGCTGATCCTGTCAATGACACCTTGATAAATGAGTCTTCTTTCAAATACTCATTAAGTCCTTCCAGCATGTCCATGGTGGTCTGTCTGACTTCAGAAAGGTGTCTCTGATATTTTTTATAGATTATGTTATATTCACTATCGTAAAGAATAACCTTAACAGTAGTGGAACCAACATCAATGCCCAGATACAACTGATTCTCCTTACTCTTTGTTAATAAAGTAAAGTATATCAACAGAAATTTTTATAGTCAATCAATTGCTCGTATCAACTTCTCACTTGCCGGATAAAATATCGTTACTTAAAATCCACCAGTTCATTAAACCCTGCTTTTATCATCTCACACTGAAATAACTAAAAGTTTCTTCTATTGATTACTGGCCAGTTTTAATCAACACATTGAAGTCCTCTATAATAACTTCATTTATCGTTCTTTCTCTATACATATCGACAGCCAAACTGATAGCTGCCCCATTTTGAATTGTCGTTATTTTTTTCAATAACTGATTGAAAATCAGATTTATATAAAATTTGTTTTTAAAACATATTACTGTTCTGTTTTTAAAAACTCATTGAAATCATCCATATTTAAATCGTTTTGTGTTTTTCCCCTGTAGAACTCAATACTTGAAGAAATTCCTGATCCATTCAACACATCTAATACTAACATATTGAACTGCATATTAGCTTTACTTATCATGCTACTGAATCCTTTATTTGAAGTCGAATAAGTATAAAAGTCGAAGTAAATATCTGGGCAATAAAGATTGTCATTGAGTATATTCATCGTTTCGTTAGCCATTTCATCAGGGGTCTTTTCTTTCTCAATCACTTGCCCGTCTACTGCATACATTACATTAATAAATGGTTTATACCAGTTAATTACAATTCCAGGTTTTTTAATACTGCTGTTTTGATTGATGTATAAGACATCATCAGTGATATAATATGCGTCACCTTCGATACCATATTGAAACGACAGCTGAGCTTTTGTATCTGGGAAAATCTTGTTTTCAAATAATGATATTATTGCTTCTGTATCTTCAGTGTTTTTCAGAAAGGAAAATCCTTCGACACTATCTGAACAGTAAATCAGCTGGTTTTTATTTGTTCCTTCAAGGTAAAAGCCATAGCTGTTTTTCTCATAAGAAAAGTTGTTTTTGTCACTTAAGTAAGAGACAATGTCCACGTCATCAGTGTAGTTATTTGTACTGCTTTCATAAAGCAGTCCTTCATCATAAAGAAGCTTGATGAATTCCAGTGCTTCTTCCAGATTTTCATTATTCATCATGTATTCAAACTGATTAGTAGTCGGATTCAGTCCAATACTGGAATCTGCATAGGAAAGCAGTTTTTTATTAGGGTATAATCCGAAAGCAATGAAAATATCAGCCAGGTCATCAAGTATATAAATGTTATTAAATGTGGCGATATATGTCTTTCTGTCGCTGTTTCTGTTCTTTTCACCGATCTTTTTTGCTAATTGATAAAACTCTTCAATAGTAGCAGGGACTTTCGCATTAAGTTCCTCAAGAACCTCTTTATTATATGTCCTGTATTGATATGTCCTTATATGAGAAGTAGGTAGAATCAGCACATGTCCTTCCTTATCTTGAATCATGCTGGTTACTTCATCAGGATATTTGCTTATATCCATGTAATCTTCAATGTTTTGAAACAGCTGTGCTTTTGCCATTTGAACATTCATTTCAACATTATTCACAAATATTCCTGAGTAGTTGGTTTTGTTCATTTCTGGTCCATCAATAAAAACACCATCTTCTTTAAGTCCATAATACAGGTTTGCATTAATATCAATTTCTTTTTTTAAATAGTCTGACCATGTCTGCTGTTCCTCTTCAGACAGCATATCTTCATTTTCTGAGTACAAGAAAATATCAAGATACTCAATATGATTATATGATTTTGTTCCATCATCAATAAAAGTGACAAGCGGCTCATTTCCTTGTAAGTCTGCTTTCTCTGCATTTTCTTCATCGCTCTTCTGGCATGATGAAAAGATCATTGAAATCAGTAAAAGATAAATAAATATTTTAGTTTTCATTTTTATGTCTCCTTATAAAAAAACAATACCATACCCATGATGATTATATTATGTAATTCTCTAATCTGTCTTTTTTGATGTTTGAATTGTCGTTATTTTCTATATACCAAGACTTCTGTTTTGCCTTTGATAGCTTCAATTATATCTTTAAGATCATAGTGTTTCAGAATATCAGGAATCATTATTTCCTGCTTTAAGGGGGTAGGATAACTTTCAAAATACTGCTCATACCCATCGATCATGCTAATCAGTTCAAGCTGCTTTATATTTCCATCTATCAGTGTAGCATGCAACGCTGCTATGGCACACTTTCCGATACCAATAATTGAAATATCATTTTCATCAATGTTTTTTTGTTTTCTCATAAATGTAATAGACGCTATAATATCTCTTACCATTAGTCCCATAAGTGGCTTATTGATTCCATAGCTTAGATAAGCAAGTGTCCGCTCATTATCTGCCCATTCTACAATGTCGTTATATGAATATTGAATTGCATTCTCACCGCAAGCAGCCACATCAATCGTCATCGCACAAGGTTCGTTCTCGTCATCTTCTCTGTTTAAAAACCTTATTCTTTTTGCAGTCAATCCATTCTGATAAATTTCATTCCACATTCCTTTTTCATCAACGACAATCAGCCCTCTTCTTTTTTTCTCGTCTCTTTTAATCATGATGGCAGGAATTACAGTTTTGTCATTCAGAATCAATTGAAATTTTTCCATGGTATGAACCCATAGCTTTTTAGGTCTGTCCACTAATTTTTTACTGACCCCGTTAATTTCATCTAGATTTAAAAGCTCTAAAGCTGTTTCCCTAAGCTGCTTCTCTGATAATTTTTTTCTGTCATTTCCTAATGCAACCGCTTTATCTTTTAACATACTGTAGATAGTCACGTTATTATCAGGATAGCATTTCATCATGTCTTCATCTATTTCAGTCACTTCTTCTTCTTTGAATGAAGGCATCTCATCAATGTTTTTAAAGAATTTATTTAATCTTTTAACCACCTGGTTAACCATTTCAACCGAATACAGGTGTCCTACCTCTTGGTCTATGAAGAGTTCACAACTACTGTTTTCATATAAATCATATATATTTTTAACCTTATTAAATACTCTGGTCGTTATTTCCGGTGTAAACACTTCATCTTTGGCTCCAGTGATAATAATACAGTTTTTTGGAGCTGCCAGTATGATTCTCTCTGCCACATCAATCCCGTCAATCATGTTTCCTCTTGATAATTCCAGCATAGAAATAGTATAAAGATCAGGTAGAATGGTATCAGTCATTTCCATCGTACAACAGACAGGTGCAAAGAATCTGATGCGGTCATCATGAAGAGCCGCTTCTATGGACAACGAACCACCCAGTGATACACCAGTGGCGGTGTAACCTGCTTTTTGGTCTACATCAGCTCTTGTGTCAAGATAATCTAAGCATGCTCTGATGTCTGCTACATACGCATTGATATGGTTATAGCCAATAAGGTAACCAAGCGGAGCATCCTTGAACACATCGCTTTTTATGTTTCTTTCACTGACAAATCCGATGACATCACAAAGGACGACTACATACCCAGCTTTTGCATAGGTCTGTGCACTGGCCCAGTAATGTCTGTTCAGCTTTCTGCTCGATCCTGTCAGTTCAAGAATGCCCGGGTATTTTCCTTCTTTGACTGGAGAAAAAACGGTAATATTCACTTCCAGGCCAAGAGGTGAATTCAATAAGATATTTTCAATTTTAAATTCTTTAAAAAAGTATTTTGACACAAGCTTCATTTTCAAATCATATTCATGAAAGGTTTCTTTGAAAAAACTATCCTTTTTCCTTTGAATAAATTGTTTCTTTAAAACATCCCATTTTTCAGAACTGTTAATGGAAGATATGAGATTCCTGGTATTACCAAGAATCTCATAATACCTGTCAATGATTTCATTTTGTGTCTGTGAATACATTATACTCCTGCTATTTTGCGAAATGTTTCAAGTGTTTTTTAAAATGCTCTTCAATAAAGTCGCTGTATAAGTCAATGTTATCATGTAAAATCCGGTCAAATTTCTCTTTATATTTGTCTAATACTGAACCGAAAGTAACATGCATCACCTGTCTTGCATCAAATTGAGAAAACAGATCAAGCAACTCGTCGTCTGAAAGGTCCTTGCTATCAGGAACTTTTGTCAGTTCTGCGGATACTTGATAGGTTTGTCTGTCCTTTTGATAACTTTCTTTACAGTAATCAAATAATTCCCTGAAGAATGGCTTATCTACTGTTGCAATGACTTTAAGTGCTTCCAGATAACTGGTACCTGCAGTTTTTATATGTATTTTATTGCCGGTCCTTAATGACAGTTCTTCATAAACACTGAACTTATCACTCCCGGTATGAACACTTAACTTATAGCCACCTACATAGTTCATGATTCTGACATGTTTTTTCAATTGCTCTTTAAAAACGGTCAAATCTCCGATATAGTCCACACCTTTTTCAAAGCTGCCAACAAACCTTGGCGCAAGACTGGTAAAATGCACTTCAAGTCTTCTCAGTTCTTTGACGATGAAGTAATGTTCAAAAGCACTGGTTGGTGTCAGTGTTTCATCAACTGACATTTCAAGGTCAAACTCTCCAAGCCTTGTCATCAGATAGTCAGACATTTTCTTGACATGTGCGATGGCATTTCCGTATTTAATCAACGCTTTGTAAACACTTAGTTCATCTGTTTCAATATCAAGGGTATTGCTTTTGTTCAGGTATCTGTCGATCAGTTTCTTTTCGTCGGTTTGAAGTTTATCAAATGAGATGTTTCTGATTTTGTCTTTCAACTGTGCTAATGTGTCTGAATCAGCCTGATTGTCAACATATTGGCTCGGGTCTATGGTATAAAAAGTAAATCCCGCTTCAATAAACGGTTCTATATCCTCTATTTCCTTGATATGATCAGCATCTGCTCCCCAGATTCCTTTATATCCACTCTCAAATACCTGCCACATGGCATCATCCATGACATTCTGAGGTGTTCTTTTTACTCTTGTGTTTTCTCTTACTGACTGCTGTGCAAAAATAGGGAAAATGTTAGTGCCTTTAATGGCTTTTATATGTCCTAATGTGGCATACCCAAGTCGGTCGCCTAATCCGAAAGAAGTATTCACTGAAAGCGGTTTCGGATTGAGCCAAGGAAAGATTTTTCTAACCAATCTAGCATTTTCAGGTGTCAGCGGTGCAATAAAGACCTCATCAAGATATCTTCCTTCAAACCCGTCATGACTTCCTGAAAGGCAAAGATATTTCTTATCATCAATAAGGCTTATATAATAATTGGTGTTATTATGACTTGCTTTGGATTGTTTATATATAATCATTTTTTCCCTCTTAAATTAATTCTCTATCATATTTTACATTTTTATGATGTTTTATTCAATATGTTTAACTCTCTTTTTTAGAATCAAATGATTATTTAATTTCTTCATTGCATTAAAAATATTCACAACATATAATTAAATCAATCGTAAAACATAATAAGGGGGGCCGGAAAATGATTACTAAAGTTATATATGCCAGTCAGACTGAAGCCCTGTTAGACAGTGATGTCAAAAAAGGTGGCGGTACTGATGACACGGCAGCACTTCAGAAAGTACTCAATCTTGCCGCATCAGGTGATGGTGTTCGTCTTATCATGGATGGTGCCGCATTGATAACAGGATTGACAGTATACAGTAACACCACCATTGAGTGTCTGAACAGAGAATGCGGGTTCTTTCTTGCCGATCATTCAAATTGTTCCCTTATTACTAATGCTGATCACTCTGTCAATGATATCATCGACCATAACATCACTCTTCTTGGAGGGACATATAATCATAATTGCCTTCACCAGGCCCATCATATTCCCGAAAACATCAGCTATAACGAAGCTGACTATCTGGTGGTAGGTATCTCCTTTTTTGGTGTGGAAAATCTTCTTATCAGAGATGTAACTGTGAGAAATCAACGCACCTTTGCTTTTTTAATCACTAACTGGTGTAAAGTAACCATGGAAAACATTCATCTGGAACTCCCTGATTTCATTCATGGAGGAAATCAGGATGGTATCCATATCCAGGGTCCGGGACAATTTCTGGTCCTTAGAAATATTCAGGGAAGCACCGGAGATGATTTCATTGCCATCAATGCCGATGAAGAAATAAACGGAGGAAGAAATTTCTTTCATCCCTTTGCAACCATCGGACCTGTTACTGATGTCATGGTTGATACTGTCATGGTTGATGATGCAGCACAGATACTTCGTATCCTGTCACGTGAAAACATTGTTGACCGGATCACCATAAAAAACATTACAGGAAACTACAGAAGTTTCGGTTTCTATTTAAGCGCCTGGGATTATCTTTCAAGAGGTTATCAGGGAAACTTCGGTGCTATCTTGTTTGAAAATATTGATATAAGGCAGACAAAAGCAGATTATACCTATACTGAACCTTTCATGTTCAGAATCTCCGGAAAGCACAAAAGCCTGATGCTTAAGAACATCAACTATTTTAATCCCTCAGATGACAGGTATATTGTCTATATTGAAGGTGAATCTGATATAAAGAACATAGGAACAACCCCTGCATCAGTTGAATCGCTGATTATAGACGGGCTTCATATCCAAGATGACAGTGACCAGGCTCAGACAAGGCCATATATTATGGTCAGAGGTCATGTCAGTCACCTGATTATCAGAAACAGCGAGCTATTCAATACGACAAAAAAGAAAACGGTTTTCATCACCGCAGAAGGAGAATATGCCAAAGTGGATCAGCTGCATCTATATGACATCACCACCTGTAATATTGCTCCGTTAATAAATGATAAGGAAGAAAAGATATCCGATTGCCATTCCAGTAATGTCTATATTAAATGACTTTATTCTTTTCTCTTTTTTCCACATCAAGACCTAATGTACCTCCAGGATTCATGATGTTATCCTTGTCAAAATGATTTTTAAGTGCATGAATGACTGCCATGTTATTCTCTCCGATTGAATGCTCCAGCCAAGGTCCGAATGCCTTCCCGATTCCATGATGATGAGAAATCGCTGCACCGCATTTGACAAAATGGTCAAGGATTCCTTTCTGGTATTCCAGGTATTCCTCTGTGTCCATTCTGGCAATGAAAATAAAGTACAGATTGGCTCCTTGAGGGTAAACATGAGACATGTGAGTCATGCAGATGGTTTCTTTACGCGCTTTACAGTATTCTCTCATTTTTCTGTGAACATCGGGCATGGTCTTCCATGAAACAGCACATTCCATGGTATCAATTAAAATACCATAATCCATCAGAGCATCTCTCATATATGGATCTTTGAATCGTCCTTTTTCCCACTCTTTGGCAGGATATCCGGTTAAGCTCATGGCACCATTTTTTTTACAGATCTTATGCATTTTTCGTCTCATATTCCTGACAAATCCCTGCTCCCCGTCAGTGAATCCAAGGAAAAGACAACGCTCATTCTCTCTGAATCCTCTTGCACTCATGAATTTATCAAGAACGGTTCCCTCCACATGATAGAGTTTCAGCATCACATCAGTTTCTTCCGGATCTGACAGTCTGAAAACTGAAGGTATGCCAAACTCACCTTGTGTTATCTCTCTGGCTGCTGCCTGAGCATTGTCCCAGCTCGGAAAAACATAGCTGTAATATAAATGATTTTTAGGCATATATCTGAAAACTTTCAATGTCACATGTGTCAGTATTCCGAAAGCACCTTCACTTCCCATCATAATCTGATCAATATCCGGTCCTGTGGCTTCTCTTGGAAATTCGCCGGTTTTAATCACTCCGACAGGAGTGGCATATTCCTGAGCAACAACCATATCCTCAATCTTTCCGTAATAGCTTGAATTCTGTCCCGCTCCTCTGGTGACAACCCATCCTCCTACCCCTGAATATTCAAAGGACTGGGGAAAATGGCCACAAGTATATTTTCTTTTGGCATTGAATTTCTCCGGAGCTTCATTCAATGCCTGCTCAAGAAGCGGCCCTGATATTCCTGATTCCACCGTGATTGTCTGATTTGTTTCATTGAACTCAATGACTTTATTGAAATTGACTGCCATGTCAAGTGTGATTCCACCTTTCATGGCTTCCATTCCTCTCGTTACAGTAGATCCTCCTGATTTACAATAGACTGGAATTTTTTCCTTGGAACAATAGCTTATGATCAGTTCAATCTGCGTTTTGTTCGATGGTTGAAGAACAGCATCAGGAATGTTTTCCACTTTTTTATGTCGCAACCTCAGTAAGTCTATCATAGTCTGTCCATAGGATACATGAAGCCTATGATAAACATCGGTTTTCACATTATCTGATCCTACAGTATTGATAAAATAATCAATATGTTTCTGCTCGAGTCTGCAGGGAATTTCAATATCAATGACTTCATTTCCTTCATCTTTCTTTACCTTGAAATCATCATCTGTCATGTGAAATGTGTTCTTGATGACATTGTACAAGCCTTCATTCGGTTGTTTGAAAGTAGTGGGATTTCCCCATTTAAAGAGGGATCTGTATGAGTGATTGGCAGGTTCACTGTTTTCCCAGTCAGGTTTAAACCCTTTATACTTACTCATATCACTCCTCCTTTTTCATCATTTTCTTATAAAATGGTTTTAACTTGTTATATAACTTCTTGTAAATATCATAAAACAGATCATGATATATCTTTGCATTTTTTTCATCAGGAAGAAACGGCTGTGATTCATATACCATGTTTCTGACAGCTTCTTCAAATGAATTAAACCTGTTCAATGCCACAAATCCGACAATCGCAGCACCAAGAGCAGAAGTTTCAAAGGTCTGCACTCTTCTAACAGGTTTATTGAAAAGGTCAGCAGTGATCTGTGCAATGATATCACTTTGTGAACCGCCACCGGAAAGCATGATAGTCTGAACCTTTGTTTTTGATTTCTTTTCAATGGCTTTGACCCCTTCAAGAAGACCGAATCCTATCCCTTCAATAATGGCTCTGTATAAATGAATCCTGGTATGAACATCACTGAACCCGATAATTGAACCTTTTGCTTCCGGTGATTTGATTCCACTTCCCCAATAAGGTTGCAGTATCAGTCCGTCACATCCTGGTGCTATCTCCTTAACTCTTTCATTTAGCAGCTGTTCTGGCGATACACCTAATTTGAACGCATCCTGACATTCTTCCTTGGCAAATTGTTCTTTAAACCAGGAAATCATCCAATATCCTCTGTATATCTGAATTTCTGGATTGTATCTTCCTGGAATAGCTGCCATAAAGGGGGGAATAAACGGAACCGCTTCATAGTACTTTTTTGTAGTGGTCTGCACTGATGCCTGTGATCCAAGAGAAATGCTCGCTTTACTGTTATCAAGACATCCCACTCCAATGGTTTCGCAGGCTTTGTCACTTCCTGCTGAGACAAAGGAAAGGCCTTCTTTCAAGCCGGTTGCCAAGCTGGCTTCCTTGGTTATCTTACCAGTGATAGTAGCCGGTTCCTTAAGTGCAATCAGTTTTTTTCTGTCAATCTGAAAGAACTGAGACTTAAGTGACCAAGGCTTTTCCCATTCTCCTGTTTTGTGTTTAAACGGAACATGTCCTACCTGATTACTGGCATTGTCTATGACTGTTCCGCATAATTTATAGTTCAGATATCCTGATAGAAAAACAAATTTGTCTGTTTTCGCCCATATTTCTGGCTGGTTTTTTTCAATCCAGTGGGCAGCGCATGAGATATTCAGTTTATGTGCTGTCTCATACATACCGACAAGTTTCGTGACGAAAGTATAATACCATTTCATTGGCTTCATTGTACTCAGTTTTCTCTGATCCATCCAGACAATTGCCGGTCTAAGAACATTTCTTTCTTTATCAAGACAAATACAGGTGTCTCTCTGAGTAGTCAGTGACACACCAATGATTTTATCAAAAGCATCTTTGTAAATATCTTTGGTTTTATTCACCACTTTGCAGAGACTTTCCCAGTAGACATTCACCTTCTGTTCTGCATAACCGGCTTTTTCAGAATAGTATGGCTCAAAATTTTCTTTTACTTTTGAAATGATGTTTCCATTATTATCAAAAATGATTGCTCTGATGCTTTGTGTGCCACAGTCGATGGATAAAATATACTCTTCCATTTTTCACCTCTGGTTTATTTTAAATTTTATGTTATCATGCTGCGATAAAGTTCCTAAAGCGATGTCAATGACCTGCAGTTCAGGTGGATTCAAAGCGATATAGCTCTTATTTACTATTTCTTTGTCATTTATCTCTATTTTAACATAGGCATCCCGTAATTTTCTGCTGCTTCTGAAAAAAAAGGTCACATTCATATTTTCATTCTGTCTGTTGATCACCTGAGGCACAATATAGAGAAATTCACTGTCATCAAATTTTATCCTGATATCCTCTTTTTCATAATCATTGCCTTTAATATATTCCATGCATGCTTTTGCTGCTATTTCGCCGCTTTTAGAGACATAATCCACCAGATCATTGACATGAACCTGGTTTCCGCAGGCAAAAACTCCTTTTAATGAAGTCATCATATTCTGGTCAACTATCGGCCCTTTTGTGTGGCTGTCTATCTGAATACCCATTTCTTTTGTCAGTTCATTCTCCGGAATAAGTCCGACTGACAGAATTAACCCGTCACATTCCAGGTACTTCTCAGTCCCTTTTATCACATTGAATTCACTGTCCACTTTAGCAACTGTCACCCCTGTCAGTCTGTCATCCCCATGAGTTTTTATGACCGTTTCTGATAAATGAAGCGGGATATTAAAATCTTCAAGGCACTGGGCGATATTTCTTTGAAGTCCTGAAGAACTGTCTTTTATTTCATACACTCCCAGTACCTCCGCTCCTTCTAGTGTCAGTCTTCGTGCCATGATTAAGCCGATGTCACCTGAACCGAGTATGACACACTTCCTGCAGGGTAAATAACCAGACACATTAACAAAATACTGAGCACTTCCGGCTGTTAGAATACCAGCCGGTCTTTCTCCATGAATGAAAACCTGCTTCGCTGTTCTTTCACGGCATCCTGTCGCAAAAATAATACTTTTCACTTTAATCTGAAACATGCCTTGTTCTGGATTAATCAATTCAATTTGAATGTTTTTTTCACATATATAATTAATATTGCTGACAAAAGTTTTCATATATACTTTGATATCTGTTGTCATCAGTTCGTCAATATATCGCTGGCTGTACTCCGGCCCTGTCATTTCAGCATTGAATTTTATGAGTCCAAATCCATCATGGATACATTGTTTTAAAATACCGCCTGGCTTTTCCTCTCTCTCAATCATGCAGACACTGCAGTCTTTCAGCTGTAATGCAGCAGATAACCCTGCAGGTCCCGCTCCAATAACACAGACATCATATTCAATCATCATTTCTACCTGCCTTAACTCTTGTGCTTTGATAAAGTATATGCGACTGCTTCCCTTTTTTACTGATTTCCTCCATTTTCAAGTCTGTTTCCTCTTTAATGATTTCCATGATAAGAGGAGTACAGAATCCACCCTGACACCTGCCCATTCCCCCTCTTGTTCTTCTCTTGATGGCATCAAGTGTGACGGCTGGAATAGGGGAATGAATAGCATCAATGATTTCTCCTTTACTGATGTGTTCACATCGGCAGATAATGTGGCCATAATCTCTGTTTTTCATGATCATGTCACTTCTCATGTCTTTCGGAAATTTATCTAGTCTTGGAATTGATTTACGATGAGGATCATATCTTTCATTATCTGTTATTTTCATTTTTTCCTTTAGTATTTCTAAAGCATATTCACAGGCTTTTTCAGCAATTGCCGGAGAAGAAGCATATCCGGGAGATTGAATTCCTGCTATATGAATCAGATTACTGACATAGTCACTTTTTTCAATAATGAAGTCCTCTTTATATGTGGCTGCTCTATTTCCTGCTGTATAGGTAATCACATCACTTCTTGAAAGACCTTTTATATATGACAGGTTTTTTTCAAGCAGTTCATCCATATCTTCTTTTGTCGTACTGTAATCCTCTTTATATGGCTGTTCATAAGCACTTGGTCCGACGACGATATTCCCTTCAACTGTCTTGACCAGTCCCCCCCCTTTTGTTCTGCTCTTCATTGTTTTCAGATCTATAATGGACAATACGCAATCAAGTCTGTCTGCTTTATTCTTGTCTAAAATGGCAATCTGTCCTTTTCTAGGATGAATTGTGAAAAAACGGTCATCAGCCAGTTCTGCAATGAAATCAGCTGAGAGACCAGCGCAGTTAATGACCACTTTCGGAATGATTTCACCTCTGTTAGTATATACTTTCATGATTTTATCTTTATCTTTTTGCATTTTGTATACATATGTTTCAAGCGAAACCCTTGCCCCGTTTAGCACAGCATTTTCTGCTAAAGCTACTGTCATTTCATAAGGAGGGCATACTGCTGTCGTAGGCATATAGATACCGCATTTGACTTTATCAGTCACAAAAGGCTCCCTTTTTAAGATTTCATCTTTAAAAAGGAATTCAATGGTTCCCATGTTGTTATGTTCTGCTCTTCTGAAGAACAGCTCTTTAATCAAGGCATAATAATAATGTTCAAAAAGCATATATGTCCCTACTCTTTTAAAGGGAACTTCAAGATCACCTGCCATCTTTTCAAACATCTGATTTCCTTTTACGTTATATACTGCTTTATTGGAACCTGGCTTCGGAGCAAATCCAGGATGTACCATCCCGTCATTTCTTGAAGACTGGTGCATGGCAATATCACTTTCCTTGTCAACCAGTAAAATATCAAGATTATATTTAGAAAGCCATCTGATGATGGCACATCCTATGATACCGCCGCCGATAACAAGCACATCACACGGGTCATCTTTGAACTGATGATCGCTCAGTGTGGGGATTCTGATGCTTTTATCCTCCAGCCCATCCACTTTAAGACGATTGACCACCCCTTTATATTCATCCCGTGCTGCAAGATAACCTGCACGTATGATTTCATCATAACTGTCAACAACTCCTTCAAGAACGATATGCTTTCTCTTTTCCTCACATTCGATTCCCTGGTGGACTGACTTTTTCAATTTGCTCTGCAGCTCTTTTATCATAATATAAAGTTCCCTTTATATTATATCATCTTTTTTCCGGATTACTTCTTTATTCGAACCATTGCCATATAAACATCCCAGCCACAGTAGTTCTCATCATTCTGGAACTGTCTGGATTTTCTGGTTCGTTCTTCAATGAAGAATTCAAGTTCTTTTGCTTCTTCCTCTGTCATGTAAATCGTCCCGGATTTAAGAATGCCATTAGCTCCTTCCCCTTCACATCTGGTCGGAATTTCTTTTAGTCTGGAAATAAAATTATATTTCATATCATCAAACCGGTTTTCAATCATTGAGTAGACTTCATCTCTTCCTTTGTCATCTTCAGGACGAAGGATTTTAATGCTGTCATGAGTGATTTCCATGAATCTTGCTATGATTCCATTGACATTTTCTGTATGAGAAAGTGTCAGTATTTTATGATCTTCCAACACTTTCACATGATAATGGACTTTTGAAGGGGGTTCACCTAAAATATCTGCAATCTGTTTTGCGGTTGCCGGTCGCCCGAGCCTGTCTAGAACCCTTATAATCTGTTGCCGATAGGGATCCTGAAAAGCCCTTATTTCCTTTAATGTTTTTAAGACTAACTCTTTACTCATTTTTCACCTCTATTAAATTACCTTTTTTGCTTAATCGGTCAAATCCTGCAAAGGATATTATTCCTGACAGTAATACTATGCCTGCAAAGATAAGTGTCACCAGGTACATGTCAAGTTTTTCAAGAATTCCACCATAAACCATTTGGCCAAGTGGGATAGCTGCTGTTGCAAGTGTTGCAATGACACCATTTACTCTTCCCAGAATATTCCCCGGGACAATTTTCTGCTTGGCAGTACCGATGGCAATATTAGCTACGATGATAATACCAATAATGATAAAAATAACTGCAGTCAGCATCGTCCACGCCAGTGTTAACGGTAACAAACCTGGAATAGCTAATATTGCAAGGATAAATAGCATGACAGCAGCTAATGTCAGTGTGGATGAAATAAGTTTGTCATAACTGAATTTTTTCACAAATTTCGACGCTACAATAGATCCGATTATCGCTCCGCCCATAGTCAGACTCTGGCTTAACCCGTAAATGAAATCAGTAACACCAAGTTCAGAGCGTAATCGAAATGGCATACCAACACTGAAAATCGGATTCAAAGCAGAATTGGCAATGATTGCAACAAAACAGAACATAAGAAGGGTTGGTGTTTTCAGCACATATTTAAATCCTTCCTTAAAGGAAGCAAAAAAGGAAACTCCTTTGTTTTCATGATGGTGCTCTCTATCTGGTTTAATGAACATTTCGCTGAATGCTGACAGCAGATAGCTTATTCCATCTATAATCAACATGATGAAAATACCCCAGATTCCTAATAATAGTCCTCCAAGAACAGGACCGACAATTGATACGGAACTTGATATGAGTTGAACACTGCTGTTAATATCCGCCAGATCTTTTTTCTCAACAATATCAGGAATTATAGCTGATATGGTTGGATCAAAAACAGTGGAAATTAATGATAACAGTAGAACAAGCACATATATTGCTGTCAATGAAAGTTCTCCTTTTATGAAGTACAGGTAAGCAAACGACAGTGTTACAATTCCGCTGACAATATCTAGACAGACAATCAGCCACTTTCGGCTAACCTTATCAGCGATGACACCTCCAAAAGGACCAAGAAACAGTTGCGGGAGCATTGAAACTGCCAAAACAGAAGCAAACTTCACTCCGGAACCAGTAATATCAAGAATATAAAGGGATAATGCAAACCGCATGAGAATGCTTCCAAGCATTGAAACCATCTGTCCACATAGTAATAAAAGAGGATTTCTTTTAAACAGAACTTTTATATTCATATCATTTCTCCGTTCAAATATTTTGTACGTTAAAATAATTATAATGAAAGACAAGATAATTTGTCAATGAAAACTTGATTATTGCTGTTGAGTAATTGTCAGAAGGCTTTCATCAGGGTTAAAACTGATAATGACTGTCGTTTCTTTTTGGACATATGAGATTTGATTGTTATCAAACTGATAATTCTCTTTATTTTCACACTTTTCTACATAATAGGCGAATGATGCTTTAATATCAGAAGACCGATAAATATACTCCACTTCATTATTGTCTCTGTATCTTTTTGAAATGTTCTCATCATATGATGTTTCTTTCGGGACAACGGATGTATTCCATTTTGCTTCAATAAATTTATCCAGATCAGGATCTCGATTGATCGGGATTTCAATATAGGTAAAGGTACTTCCCTCTTTCCTGTATGATTCAAATTTGAAAAATGTTCCGTCTCTTACAAGTTCTCCGCTTAGTTTAAGTCTGTCTCCTGTGAATCCAGACAGATATTCCCCCATCATCAATGCATAATACTGCAACACCGGTGCAATGTCATCATTTGTTCTGGTTAATATGTTAAATGAATAACCACTCTCAGAGTGACTTACTTCTTCATATAAAACAGTATCATTTGAATAAAACAGGAAATTTTTAACAGGCATATAATCACTGACCTGTTTTTCGACAGCACATGCAGTTATACTAAAAATGATAGCTATTATAATAATAAACAGTGATGCTTTCTTCATTTACTTTCCTTTATATTTATCTATTTATATATTACCATATTTTACAATATCTAATCACTAGTTTTTATTTTTATGAAATTGTTTTATGATATATATTAGATATTACCTGTTTGAAAGGATTGATTATGGAAATAAAAGTAACCTCGACTATTGATGGAAGCAATGAACCTTCACTCTTTTATGAAGCAAGAAAAAAAAACATGCCTCTTTTAGTTGTTCTTCATACATGGAGTTTTGACCGTTTCAATCAGATTGATGATTTTCTTCCTTATCAGAAAAAACTTGGTTGGAACATGCTGTTTCCAGAATTCAGAGGTCCGAACCTGGCTTCTAACACTAGAGCTCAGCAAGCCTGCGGCTCACAGTTGGCAAAGCAGGATATAGCTGATGCCATTTTTCATGTCATAAAAAACTACCATATAGACCAGACTAATATTTTTCTGGTGGGAAGCAGCGGTGGCGGCCATATGGCCTTGTTAATGGCAGGTTTCATGCCTATGCTTTTTAAAAAAATCATTGCTAACTGTTCTGTCACTGACATAAGAAGATGGTGGTCAGAAAATCCTGGGTATCAGAATGGTATTGAAGCTTGTACCGGAGGTGCACCAGATGCTGTTCCTCCTGATGAGTACAGCAGGCGATCTCCAGTTTATTATATAGACACTATTGCCAAATCAAATTTACTGATGCTGCATGGTAAGTTTGATCAGAGTGTCCCATGTGAACACTCTATGGATCTGTTTAGAGAAATTCATAAACGATATCCTGATTCAAAAGTCTTCATTTCAATCACCGACATGGCTCATGAATGGATTATTGAAGATGTCATCTGTGAATTGATCAGATTGGTAAAAAAAGACACTACCGCAAGTAATGATAGTGTCTGTGTTCTCACTAAATAAACTATAACTTTTTCAGGTAGTCAACTGCACTTTTTAAATAATCTTTATTAAACATTTCTATCTTCCCCTGATCTGCCAATGCTGTAACCGCCTGGTCTATGGGCATGGTGGCCAGTAACTCAATATCAAGTTCCCTGCATATCTCAGCTGTTTTGGATTTTCCGAACAGCTCAATTTTTTTATTACAGTCAGGACAGAGGACATAGCTCATGTTTTCGATTGTCCCATACACTTTTATATTCATTTTCTTTGCCATGTTATATGCTTTTTTTACAATCATGGAAACCAGTTCCTGTGGTGAAGTCACCACGATAATCCCGTCTACCGGAAGTGACTGGAAAATAGTCAGCGGAACATCCCCGGTTCCAGGTGGCATATCAATGAAAAGATAATCTATCTCTTCCCATAAAACATCAGTCCAGAATTGTGTCACTGTTCCTGCAATGATCGGACCTCTCCAGACAACAGGGTCTTCTGCATTCGGAAGTAAAAGATTAATGGATATGATCTTAATCCCATTATGTGTCGTTAATGGAAAAATCATTTTCCCGTCACCCTTTACTTTACCTTCAAGACCAAACATCTTCGGAATGGATGGTCCTGTGATATCTGCATCCAGAATACCTACCTTATGCCCTTCTCTTGCCATTAAAGTAGCCAGGAGTGCTGTCATGAGGGACTTCCCGACACCGCCTTTTCCGCTGACAACAGGGATGACTCTTTTTATATCATTGAATTCACTGGTGCTAACCAGAAAATCTTTCTTCTCACAAGCTTCTTTCTCTTGACTGGTACAGGTATCTTTGCTTTTACATGCTTCACAATCTGCCATTTTATAATTCTCCTTAAGTAATAATCTATAAAAAGGTTACTCCGTTATTTTACATATGTCAACAATATATCATTTAATTAGCTTTTCTGCTAATCTTCTTTCATTTGTTTTCATCATAAAAATCATCAATATTTTAAAGAAATGTAATATAATAGTGATACGGAGGGAACTATGTTTATTGATTCACATTGCCATTTTTTTACCAAGAGTATCCTGACAGATACCACGATTTCTTTTATTAAGGCAATTTCCAGAAGAACCCCAGTCGGAAATGCAAAAGGAACTTTAAAAAACATTGAAATGGAAAATTTTATCGCTTTTATCGATGCAGGGATTGAAAGCACACCGAAAAAAATATACACCGATATGGCTCTTTCATATGAAGAAGATTTCATTGCCGTACCTAAAATGCTTGATTTGTCATATGCTTCTCACCCTTCTACCGACGAAGAGATATCACCTGACACTTATGATCGAAACAAGCGTCTTCTTGTCCGGTTTCTCCATTCGAAAGAAACAGCCAGTAACGAAGGTGTCATTAACAGCATCATAAGCAGGCTAAACGGATACACATTGCTTCTTGGAAATAATAAAACATATTTTACAAAATCTCTTTTCACTCAGATCAATGAATTGGTTGAAGTAAAAAACACTTTTCAGGATCGTGTATTCCCCTTTTTTTCAGTCGACCCAAGGCATACTGAAATTGAAGGAGGTATACTGAACCTTATTAAGGCATATGTGGGAAGAGATAAGCCTTTTATCGGATTAAAGCTTTATACACCTCTTGGTTACTCTCCTACCGATCCATCGCTATATAACAGTGACAGACAAGTGGAAACTGTTTATCAGTGGTGTGAAAAGAATCAGATACCTGTCACTGTTCATTTTTCAGACCAGGGATTTTCCAATCTTCTGAATAACCATGTGATTGAAGGACATGTCTATTTGCCGGAAGCAGGGAGACCTGTTCTTGCAAAAGATTTGTATGATGATAACATCATCAAATACAAATCCTCCTTTCCCACTTTAAAATATGAAGAATTTGTCAAAGAAAGAGCGATATCTCTGAATCACCCTTCTTTATGGAGAATGGTCCTTGAACAATATCCCAAACTGAAACTTAATTTTGCGCATTTCGGCGGAAGTCGTCAGATTTTAATGTATCTGAACAACTCCTCTCTGGCTTACTGGACAAAATCTGTCATTGAAATGATGGGGGATTACCAAAATGTGTATTCCGATTTAAGCTGTTTTGATACCCCCAATCAGTCTTATGTACCTGTCCGGGATTTTTATGAAAAAGTGTACCTGTCTCTTAAGAAAGATGAAAGAGACAGAGTTTTATATGGATCAGATTATTTTATGCTGGTTCTCTTTGAAAAAAATCTCGGTTCATATCTGAAGAAATTCAAAAAAGGATTTTCAAAGGAGTTCAGACATATCTCCCTGGAAAATCCAGCTAATTTTCTGAATCTGAAAGGAATCAGATAGACAGGAACTGATTCATAACCTGAGCAATATATGGGATATCTTCTTTTTCAATTCCATTATTGGTTACAAACCGATACACTCCATTCTCGGGTGGATAGATCAGGATATTATTCTTTCTGAAAAATGAGATCATGCTGTCACTGTCTGTGGTTTTATTAATCTTAAAGAAAATCATATTGATATCCAAACGATCACTAAATACTTCTATCAGATTGTTCTTGCTTATTTCTTCAGCAAGATATCTGGCATTTTCATGATCAATATGAAGCCTTTTTGTCATCTCTTTAATAGCAATGATACCGGGAGCTGCAATGACACCTGTCTGTCTCATTCCTCCACCCATGATTTTTCTCTTGAAAATCGCTTTCTCAATAAATTCCTTACTTCCGGCAACAATCGATCCTATCGGTGCGCATAATCCTTTTGATAAGCAGAAAGTAACAGAGTCAGTATATTTTGTGATTTCCTTCACATCAACGTTTAGTGCCACCGCTGCATTAAAAAGCCTGGCACCATCAAGGTGTACTTTCAAGTCAAATTTCTTTGCAATATCATATACACTTCTCATATATTCCACTGGCAGCACTTTCCCTGATGAAAGAGCATTTTCAAGACAGATCAGTCCTGTCTTCGGAAAATGAATATCAATTGTTTTCCTTATTTTCCCTTCGATTTCAGTTAATGGCATAACACCATTCTCCGATGTGATGCCACGCAGCTGAACACCTGCAATGATTGAGGCAGCTCCTGCCTCATGTTGAATGATATGGCATCCGTCTTCCAGAATGACCTCTTCACCGCGCTGACAATGAGTGAAAAGACTTAGCTGATTCCCAAAAGTACCACTTGGGACAAACAGCGCTCTTTCTTTCCCAACCATTTTTGCAGCTGTTTCTTCCAGAAGATTAGTGGTAGGGTCATCTTTACAGACATCATCACCAACGGCGGCATTTCTCATAGCTTCACGCATGGCATCTGTCGGGAATGTTCCTGTGTCACTTCTTATATCAAGTATTTTCATAATATTGACGTCGAGTAGACAGCCCACTACTCTTTCCCTTTCTTAATATTTATCACATCAAGCGAGGAGTAGCTGCTGCCCCTCACAGAACCGT
>JAFGUQ010000301.1 GCA_016938455.1 Clostridia bacterium | reverse complement strand
GATTTAAGATCTTCAAGTAAAGAAAGCTGTTCAACTCTACCTATTACATCACCTTTTCGTATAATATCATTCTCTTTTACACGAACATCTGTCACTTTTCCTGAAGCAACATGGGTTATACTGTTTATTCCACCTGATTTGATAAGCATACCTTTTCCTGTGACTCTCTGTGGAAGTTCTCCATAAAAACTCCATACAGTCAATATAACAACAAATACTCCAACTGCAATCAATGCCATCCACCCAGCCGGTGAAGTGACTGTCATAAGCTGATCAAGCTGTTCAGGAGACTGAAGTTTATCAAGTGCTTTTTTTCGAAAAAGATTATTATTCATTTGTTTTTTCTCCTTCATCTACAAACTCAAACTTCCCATTTATAACTTTTTTGATAACAACTTTTTTATTATGGATCTCGCCGTTTTTATCAAAAGTATGTATTCCAGTTACACCCTGCCACTTTATCGAATCTTTGAGTGCATTGCTTATATCAGCTGGAACAACTGATTCTGCTTTCTGAATACCATAAGCCAGCAGATTTAATGTATCATAAGCCTGAGCTGCCCACATATCCGGGAAACTATTGAATCTTTTTTGATATTCTTCTCTGAATCTTATATTCTTTTGTGAATTATCTTTAGGATTATAAACAGAAAGTGCAACTGTTCCTTCAACACTTTTTCCACCGATTGCCATAAGATCATCATGATCAAGTCCATCTCCACCTATTGCCGGCTGATTGAATCCCTGAGAACGGGCAAATTTTATAAAATCAGGACCTGCCGGCATTACTGTTGCAAGGAAAAAAGCATCAAAATCCATAAGCTTCCAGTATTCAAGATCTTCTCTGAATTCTTTTGTAGAACCTGATATTATAGATCTTCTGTCAACAATAAAGATATCGTTTTTGTAGGCCTGATCTTCAAAAGCATTTGCCAGAGCTCTTCCATAATCATTTTTTTCATAATATATAACTATCTTCTTATAACCTTTCTGTTTTGCATAATCAGCAGCCTGTTTACCAATCTCAAGATCAGAAGGTATTGCTCTTAAAAAATATCTGTAATCTCTTGATGTAAGCACAGGAGAGGTTGAACCTGGTGAGATCATCAATATTCCCGCTTCTTCATAAATTGGAGAAGTCTGAACTGATATATAGGAATTTCTGTGTCCTATGACCGCAGCAACCTCAGTATTTGATGCAAATTCATTCGCTATCTCAATACCACCGGTTACAGAAGACCTGTCATCACGATAATCAATGATTATCTTTCTATTTCCAAGTATTCCCTTTTCATTTATATGAGTGAGAGCAAGTTCAATTCCATTAATAAAAGTCTCAGCATAATCTTCAAGAGGCCATCCGACACCAATTACAATATCGTTTTTTGATTTTGAAAGATAATCGG
>JAFGUQ010000300.1 GCA_016938455.1 Clostridia bacterium | reverse complement strand
CTAACGGAACATAGTTGAACAATTTCAATTGTCTGGCGGTCAGATTGAGGTGGCAGTCTTTTCCCACTTCTGAAATAACCTTAGCATTTTGCCACTTAGAATCATCAAAGTCTATCTTCATCCAATGCTCTGGAAATTCTCTCATGTCAACATCTTCCGGAAATCCAAAATGGGAAATCATCTGAGGTGTGTCGTGATAAGCTTCAATAGTAATCGCTTTATAGCTTTCATCAGTTCCCTGTATCACTTCATCAGTGACAATATCAGCAAAAAAAGCATGAGAGGCTACACGATGAGTCGCACATTCTTTGCCTATGTAATGAACAAGAACTGCTATCTGATGAATTCCCTTATTCAAGAAAAGTGTTATGTCATCATAGGAGTAATTGGTTTCATATGCCCTTACCGGGCCACGATTTATGAAACTGCCGTCTATATACAGGTTGTAATAAGTGTCAGCTGAAAGGTAAATATGACATTCACCTGCTTTTCTCATTTCAAATTTCTTCCGGAATGCACAATATAAATTATTATGACGAGTGCTTTTACCAGGCCAGATTATTTTACCTGTAAATTGCCTGCTCTTAGCTCCTGCTATCATTGGTCTCATCATGAACCCTCCCTGATATGATTGTTTATACCACTTGTCAGATTATATCACTGATTATATTATTTTGTAATCAGTCTTTCCCGATCACGATAATGACCTTACCTTTGGCATGACCTTCATTAAGGTAACGAAACGCTTGTGCCGTTTCATTCAGCGGATATGTCCTGTCTATGACCGGTGTGATGGTTCCTTCTTCTACATGTTTCATAAGCCATTCAAGGTCCTCTGTATTTGCTTTTGCTGCCAGGACACACATCTTTTTACTGCCGATTGACAGGATTTTCCCGAAAATCATGACTTTGAGAATCTGAGTCAGTGCACCGCCGACTGCAACCAGAATACCACCTTTCACCAGTGAGCGACGATATGAAGAGAGGGAGTAATTTCCATTGACAGCAAGAATCAGGTGATATTGTTTATCACTTTTTTCAAAGCTGCTTTTAGCATAATCGATGACATGGTCTGCTCCGAGAGATAAAACCATCTCTACATTTTTTTCGCCGCATACCGCTGTGACTTCAGCGCCAAAGTACTTGGCAAGCTGTACAGCAAATGTACCGACTCCTCCGCCGGCACCGACAATCAAGACTCTTTGGCCCTGTGTTAGCTTCCCTTTATTTCGTAATGCCTGAAGTGCAGTCATTGCCGCCATCGGGACTGCCGCTGTCATTTCAAATGACAGCTCCTTCGGTTTCAATGCTAAATAACTTTCCGGAACAGCGACATATTCTGCCAGTCCTCCAAAATCACAGGAAGCAATCTCTCCCACCACATCATCACCGACATGAAACTTTGTAATGTTTTTCCCTGTTTTCTCTACCTGACCGGCTATATCCGCACCGAAGATTTTATTCTTCGGAATGATTCCCATCTTCATGGAACGGTAATCTGCAGCATTCAATGATGTCGCCATAATCTTCACCAGAACCTGGTCATCATCGGGCTCTGGCTTATCCACTTCTCTGTATATAAGACTATCAGGGCGGTTTTTCTTTTCATACACCACTGCTTTCATTTTAATCTCCTCCAATACATTTTTCATTTTAGTTCATACCCGAAGACGTCTCCGATTTCAACACCGAAAGCATGGGCAATACGAAAAGCAAGGTCTAATGACGGAGAATACTTCCCGGCTTCAATGGCGATGATAGTCTGCCTTGAAGATCCTGTTTTTTCTGCTAATTGCTGCTGAGTCATTTCACCGGCAAAAAAACGAAGTTTCCTTATATTATTGGTAATTTCGAATTTCTCAGCCATTTTTAACTCCATTTCTGTAAAAGTACAACTGAACGAACCCTTCAAGCAGTGATCCGATGCTAAATGATATAAACATGATGTTAATCATGACAGAGGTGGAATAATTCAGAATCAGTGAAACAAGCGCTGCTATAAATCCGAATCCAGCCACAGCAAATCCGAATCTTGATGATTTCAGTTCAATCAGTTTATCCCTTTCATCTGTCACCATTTCAGCATTGATTGTTTTTTCGATTTCCTTATCATCAGATTCACTGTTACTTATTTTCTCCTTGACCGCAATGGATATCGACAACAGTATATGAAAAACAATTTGAATGACAATGGCTGCAACGATTCCAATACCAATGAACAGCAGCATGGTACCTGCCCAGAATTTCATATCATTGGCAGCAATCACACCGGACTGATATTTCCCGAATGCATAAAAACAATATGCCCCCAGAATGAGAATCCCTGTAATAATTGAAACAATACTTCTTTTTTCTTGATATGACATAATTAAAACTCCTTCGTGTGTAACATTATATACACAATGTATAATATTTTTTACATTGTGTCAATACTATTTTACTAATTTGTATAGAATTTAATAAAATTTCGGATTTGG
>JAFGUQ010000029.1 GCA_016938455.1 Clostridia bacterium | reverse complement strand
TATATGCATGTCAATGGGAAATAACATGGCAGAGAATATTTTAAATACCACTACATTGATCAAAAATAAAATTGAGCTTGAAAAGACCATAGAAGTCATGATTACAGAAAAAAAGAGTGAGCAGATGATTGTCAGTATCATGCCTTTTCTTATTATCGCCATCTTCTTACTGACTGCCAGTGATTACATCATGATGATGTATACCTCCGCTGCCGGGAAACTGGTGATGTCTGCTGCCGGTCTTCTGTTTTTAATTCAGAAAATAATCAGTCGTAAAATTGTTGAGATTGAGGTGTGAAATGATTTTTCTATATTTACTGGTTTTAGGAATTCTTTTTTTCTCAGGGTATCAAAGAAAAGACAGCATACCGCTTCTTCATGCCACATATTGCCGCTGCTTCTATGGAGGAATATACTGGTTCCTTGAAAAAAATAATGTGAACACTCCTCAGAACCGTTTACTTGCTATCTTGTATGGAGGTCAAAAAATGAAGACAGTGACCAGACTTCACATCTCTTTAAAACTGTCTTCCTGCTATCTTTTTTTACTTTTACCAGTACTTCTGATGACCTTTAATCAAACAACGGGAACTGTTGACATGCTTTTTGCTTTATTCATGACTTTTCTTGGATATTATCTTCCTGAACTTGACTTGAGAATCAGACAGATTAAAAAGAGTGAACAGATTCTTTATGACTTTTCCAGGTTCTGCTATCGATTATCACTCTATGTCAACAGTGGTCTGACCATGCAGCAGGCATTTAAAAGAAGTATTCTGCATGACAGAGAATCACATTTTTATATGAATGCAGATCAGGTGATAAAAAAAAGTGAAGGAGGAAATATTTTTCTTGATGAACTGCTCTCATTTTCAGAAAGAATGGCATGCAGTGAAATTAATTCACTTGTATCACTTTTATGCCAGAATATTAAAAACGGAGGAGAAATAAAGGAGAAGCTGAATGAATTCTCAGAACAGATGTGGATTAAAAGAAGGAATCTTGCACTTAAAAAAGGAGAGCAGGCCAGTGTCAAGATGGTTTTTCCTTTAACCCTGGGATTGGTAGGTGTGATTCTGATATTAGTTACACCGGCCATCATGCTTATCAAGCAGATATGAAAGGATTGGAAAATGAATGAATTAAAAAACAACAGCGGAATGGGAACTGTCGAAGTGGTCATCATCATAGCGGTATTAGTAGCTGTCGCATTATTGTTTCGAGAAGCCATCACCAACTTTGTCAAACAGGTCATAGACAGTGTGTTCAATGATAATGAAATCATCAATCAGCTTAAAATAGGAGGGTAATATGCTGGAGTTTAAAATTGTTCATAAAAACAACAGAAAATACCTGACTTTTGATAAAAACCGCCTTCCTGCTTATGTGCTTGAAATGATCAGTGAAGTGTCTGTTTTGAATCTGGTGAAAATATACAATGATGTCATCAACTATTATGATATCACTGAAATGATTTCCATCAAGGAATATTTCGTCAGCAGCGGAGCAAGTATGTTGAATATTCGTCTGCTGATGGAGTCTCTTCACACTCTGTCGCGAAGTGTGCAGGAGTATCTGATTGATGAGAATCACATTGTCATCGACGAGAACCTTGTTTTTACAGACAGTCAGTTCAGTAAAGTCTACTTTGTTCTTTGTCCCAATGAACAAAGTGATTACCACAATGATATCAGCCGGCTGATTAAATATATTTTCGGTAACTATTTTTCATGTGGCAGCATTAAGGAAATAAGAATAAGAGAAGAAGTGCTGAGCTTTCTTAAAAACACATCATACCAGTATCTTCAGATCATGAATGTCATTGACGAACTGGAAAATACGAAAATATTTAAAACAGGAGAAAAACAAGCAAGCAGTCATTTTGATATAGGGTCGTTCCTTAAAGATAAATTTACAAAAAAAAGTCCCTATAACAGCAGCACCTGTGAAGTGGGCACTGCTGAAAGCGGCTTATGCCTTACCAATATTTACGACATCACAAAAAAGATTTTCATCGCTAAAGATGAACTTGTCATCAACCGCATTAATTTATCTAAGGATTATCATATCAGAAATAAAAACATCGGCAGAAATCATGCAAGAATCTATTTGGAAGATACCAATATCTATCTCTTTGACATGGGAAGCAAAAACGGGACCTTTTTAAACGGGGAACAGCTTAATAAAAGAACCCCTTATCCTGTCGGAAAAGGGGATATCATTTCATTTGCAGATGAGGAGTTTATTGTCTGTTGAAATATGATTTGATTCCTTCGATGATCTTTTCACTGGCATGACCATCACCGTAGGGGTTAACAGCATTTGCCATTTTATCATATTCCTCTTTGCTGTCCAGTAAAAGAGAAGTATCTCTGATGATATCATCAGTTTCTGTGCCTGTCAGCTTGACTGTTCCTGCCTCTACTGCTTCCGGACGTTCTGTTTCTTTTCTCATGACAAGGACAGGCTTTCCAAGAGAAGGGGCTTCTTCCTGTAAACCACCTGAATCAGTCAGGACAAGATAAGACCGTTTCATCAGATTATGAAGATCTCTGACGTTAACCGGAGAGGTAAGCAAAATGTTTTTATGGTTAGAAAGTCTTGGATACACAGTATCCATGACGGCTGGATTCAAATGGACAGGATAAACGAAAAGGATGTCATCATATTTTTCAGAAAGAACTGAGACAGCTTCACAGATATTCTCGAGCGGCTTACCTAAGTTCTCTCTTCGATGAGCTGTCATGGCAATGACTCTTTTACCGACATAATCAATCTTGTTCAATTCGTCACATTCAAAATGATAATCTGTAGTTACGGTAGTATGAAGAGCATCAATGACTGTATTTCCTGTGATGAAAATATTTTCTTCTTTTATTCCCTCATGGAGAAGGTTGTTTCTATTATTGACTGTTGGTGAAAAATGAAGCGTAGCAAGCGACCCTACCAGCTTACGGTTCATTTCCTCAGGAAATGGTGAGTAAATATCGTATGACCGTAATCCTGCCTCTACGTGACCAACCGGGATTTGCTGATAAAATGCTGTTAAAGAAGAAATGAGACAAGTAGCGGTATCTCCGTGAACTA
The DNA here is from genome assembly GCA_016938455.1 of Clostridia bacterium. Taxonomy (GTDB): domain Bacteria; phylum Bacillota; class Clostridia; order DUPQ01; family DUPQ01; genus JAFGUQ01. The sequence continues at coordinate 13,951 of JAFGUQ010000029.1, read as the reverse complement.
ATACAAAGTCAGGTTTTTCAGTCTCAAGTACCTGTCCGAATTTTTTCATGATAGATGAGGTGATATATTCCAGTGTCTGACTTTTCTTCATTATTTTAAGATCATAATCAGGTTTTATATCAAAAACATTCAAGACCTGATCAAGCATTTCACGATGCTGACCGGTGACACAGACTACTGATTCAATGCTGTCATCATTTGATAAGGCTTTGACGAGAGGAGCCATTTTGACTGCATCTGGCCGAGTTCCGAATACGGTGATTATCTTAATTTTTTTCTTCATTTGTTTCCTCCGGTTGAAGTTCTTTGACAGCTTTTTTTCTGGGGAGATATAGAAAGAGGATAGATGCAATCAAGATCAATATGAAAATAATCAGCAGTAACCATATATACCTCATTCCGCTGGCAGATAATATGACTGAAAAGATACCCATTAGAATACTTGCTGCATATAGAGCCAGTACTGAAAACCTATGACTTAAACCTAGTCCAATCAGCTTATGATGAATATGTTCCCGGTCTCCTATGTAAATCGGTTTTTTGTTTTTTATTCGTCTGAAGATGGCAAGTACGATATCGATGATTGGCAGTCCGAAAGCGAATAACGGGATGAAAAGTGAGATGGCTGTAAAGGATTTAAAGGTTCCCTGAATGGAAATCACAGCCAATGTGAAGCCGATGAATGCAGCCCCTGTCTCTCCGATGAATATTTTTGCTGGGTTGAAATTAAAAGGTAAAAATCCTAAACAGGCACCAGCCAGAGCAGCAACGATAATACCTGAATAGGTTCCTACCAGATAAGCATCAGGCCTGACCAGCGATACTGCAAGCATGGTTATGGCACAGATAGCTCCGGTACCTGCAGACAATCCATCCAGTCCGTCAATGAAGTTGAATGCATTAGTCAGTGCCAATATCCATATAATAGTGATGATAATGGCTAATATGGCTGGAAGCTGAATGACTTCACTGGTATTAAAAGGATTGGTAAAGGAATTGATAGTTGAACCGGATATGAAAATAACCACAAATCCAGCAATCAGTTGTGCTAATCCCTTCATATATGCTTTTAATTCAAAAATATCATCAAGCACACCAACAACGACAATAATCAAAAGACCGGATAAAAGACCAATCAATTTTAAGTCAGCAACAAATTCTTTATTTAACAGATAGTTTAGAAAGACAGATACAAACAGACCGAAAACAATGGAAAGCCCTCCAAGTAAAGGCATCGGTTTGGTATGGATATGCCTCTCTTTTGAGGGATAGCTGACTGCATCGAATTTAAATGCGATTCTTTTTACCAGTGGATAGGAAATGAATGAAATGATCATTGAACTTAAAAAAGTTAACAGAAAATTCATTCGACTACCTCATCATAATTAATAAGCTCTATTCTTGCTTCATTAAACATACTCATCGCCATTTCATCAGGATAACTCCCGCGATAAACCACTCGTTTTATTCCTGCGTTAATCAGCAGTTTCGCACATAGTGAACATGGTTGTAAAGTAACATAAATGGTGGCACCTTCGACGGAAATGCCAGTCTTGGCAGCTTGTACCAGTGCATTCTGTTCTGCATGAATCGCACGGCACAGTTCATGTTTCTCTCCCGAGGGGACATTCAACTGCTGCCTCAGACAACCAATTTCTTCACAATGCCTTACTCCCTGCGGAGCTCCGTTATATCCTGAAGTCAAAATCCTCTTATCTTTTACAATCAACGCTCCAACTTGTCTTCTAATACAGGTGGAGCGGGTTTTTACTAACTCGACTATGTCCATGAAATAAGCATCCCAAGTTGGTCTTGACATATGGTTCTCCTTTATTTTGTTCCGTATAAGCGGTCTCCGGCATCCCCTAAGCCTGGTACGATATATGCATTTTCATTTAAACCTTCATCAACTTGTGCGCAGAAGATCTGAACATCATCATGATCTTTTCTGACTCTTCTGATTCCTTCAGGCGCAGCAATAAGGCACATCAGTTTAATCTGTTTGACTCCTCTCTGTTTTAAAAAGGAGATGGCTGCAGATGCTGATCCGCCTGTGGCGAGCATGGGATCTAACAATACCATTTCTCTTTCAGTAGCATCTTCTGGTAATTTACAATAATATTCAACTGGCTCCAGTGTTTCATGATCTCTGTATAATCCGATATGTCCTACTTTTATCATAGGCATTAACTGAAGCATACCATCTACCATACCAAGACCTGCACGCAAAATAGGGACAATTCCTAATTTCTTTCCTGAGAGGACCTTTGCTTTGGCAATACCTACGGGCGTTTCGATTTCAACTGTTTGGAGAGGTAGCTCTCTTGTGACTTCATATCCCATTAACATGGCGATTTCACTTACTAATTCCCTGAATTCTTTAGTGTCGGTGTTTTTATCTCTCAATAAAGAGATTTTGTGCTGTATTAACGGATGGTCAAACACAAAAACCATATCATCATCTGCGTACTTTTCATAACTCATTTACTTTCCTCCTAAATAGCATGATTCAATATTTGTAATCATGTCGTTTCTTTTATTGTACTTGCCACCAAGAAAATCGGTTTTAAGCCAGGTGTTTAAAATTTCTACTGCGTATTCTTTTCCAAGAACTCTTCCGCCAAGCGCAATGACATTGGCATTGTTGTGCTCTTTTGACAGACGGGCACTCATGATGTCACTGCATAAAGCACATCGTATACCAGCGATTTTATTGGCTGCAATAGACATGCCAATCCCTGTTCCGCATATTAAGATACCTCTGTCAGTTTTATTTTCAATTACAGAACGGCAGACAAGTTCTGCATAATCTGGGAAGTCTACCGAATCACAGGAATAAGTTCCGTAATCATGATATTCTAATCTCTGTTCGTCTAAATATTTTTTTAAATGCTCTTTTAATTCATATCCGCCATGGTCAGAACCGATTGCAATCATTTTTATTCTCCGCTGTTTCATTTAATCTACCAATAATTTTATAGTATCAGTCAGGCTATGTCAAAGATTATGTCACACTAATTGTACCTGAAGATGCTTTTTTAAGTCTGTTCATGATGGCTTCTTTATATTCGCCATATTCAAAATATTCACTGTATATGGTATCAACCTGTAATTTATCGAAAATCCTGAGGCTGTCAAACAGATTTGATGCCAGCTGTTCAGAATTTGCTATACTTCCCAGACAGATTCTTTTCCCGGTATGATAACGGTTCATATTTTCCAGTGAACAGAGAATCCCTGTGTTATTCCCAGCCAGAGTGCTGATTTTGCTGACCACCTTTTCGTTTTCACCCTGCACCAGGTAAAGAGGTGCTTCAGGAGAATAATGACGATATTTCATGCCAGGTGACTTTGGTGCGCTGCTGTCTGTAACTTTTTCAGAAATTATATTGGGTATAAGCAGCTCAAGCTGCCTGATGGAAACGCCTCCGGGTCTCAAAACAACAGGAATATCTCCAGTGATATCAAGTACGGTTGATTCAATTCCGATATTACTTTTTCCACAATCAATAATCGCATCGATTTTACCATTTAAATCCTCATAAACATGTGCACTGTCAGTCGGCGAAGGCTTACCTGAATAATTGGCACTAGGTGCTGCCAGGGGGAAACCGCAGGCAGTAATCAGTGCTAAAGCGACTTTATGTGAAGGTATTCTTATCGCGACAGTATCAAGATTTGCTGTTGCGGCATATGGTACTAAATCATTTTTTCTGAAAATCATAGTCAATGGTCCTGGCCAGAAAATCTTGGCAAGATCATAAGCTACAGATGGTATTTCCTCAGTAAATTTTTTAACCATATCCATTGAATTGACATGCAGGATTAAAGGATTATCCATCGGACGCCCCTTAGCTTTAAAAATCCCTGCGATGGCTTTTTCATCCAATCCATTGGCACCAAGACCATATACAGTTTCAGTAGGGAAGGCCACCAGCTTTCCCCTCTTTAAAAGCTCACTGCATTTTGTGATGATGTCATTGTCGATATGATTGATATCCATTTTAAAATAACTGGTAATCAAAGTATCTTATCCTTTGTTAGCTAGTTTTTTTGCCTGATCATCAGTTCTCAGAGCATCAATCAGTTCATCTATATCTCCATCCATGATGGCTTCAATCTTATATAATGTCAGACCGATTCTATGATCTGAGACTCTGCCCTGAGGGAAATTATAGGTTCTGATTCGTTCGCTTCGGTCACCAGTTCCAACCTGACTTTTCCTGTTCTGAGCAATTTCCTTATTCTGCTCTTCCTGAGCAATTTCATATAACTTTGAACGAAGAATTTTAAAAGCTCTTTCTTTGTTCTTATGCTGGCTTCTTTCATCCTGACAGCAGACAACAATTCCTGTTGGTATATGTGTCAGTCTTATGGCTGAGTCTGTTTTGTTGACATGCTGACCGCCAGCTCCAGAGGAACGGTAAGTATCAACTTCCACATCACCTGGATTGATTTCCACATCCACATCCTCAGCTTCCACTAAAACAGCAACAGTGACAGTTGATGTGTGAATTCGACCGCTAGACTCAGTTTCAGGAATACGCTGGACACGATGAACACCGCTTTCATATTTTAACCGGCTATAGGCACCTGTGGCTTCAATAGAGAAAACCACTTCCTTGACACCGCCGATACCGATTTCATTGATATCCAGGATTTCACTGGTCCATCCTTTTCGCTCAGCATATCTTGTATACATTCTAAGCAGGTTGGCAGCGAACAATGCGGCTTCGTCACCACCGGCACCACCGCGTATTTCGATAATAACACTTTTATCGTCATTGGGATCTTTAGGGAGAAGCAGTACTTTTAATTTATCTTCATATATTTCCATGTTTTCCTTTGAAGAATAGTACTCCTCTTCAACCATCTGCTTGAAGTCTTTATCCAGTGTCTCCTCAAGCATACTCTCTGACTCTTCGAAAGACTCCTTGAATTTCTTGTATTCTCTGAAAACTTCAATAATTTCCTGCAGGTCATTGATTTCCTTCATTAGACTTCTATATAGATCCTGATTGTTGATCACCTTTGGATCTGACAGCTGATCACTGATCAGCTGATATCTTTTTTCTATGTTCAGTAACTTTTCAAACATTAAAACACCTCTACGTTTTTATTTCCATCAATATTATAGCACAATAAAAAAAATATTTTCATAGTAGTTTTACCGAAAAAGCCGTCATATATGGTGTTTCCACTAGTAGTGGTATGTTAAAAAAAAAATTAACACAAGATGTTGTTGATTTTGAGATTCGTTCGTGGTTATAATATATGTAACGGCGATTTGATTTATAACTAAATTACTAAAGAAAATGTGAGGGGGCCTGATTTAATGCTAAATAAAATACAGAAACGCGATGGTAGAATTGAGAAGTTCTATAAAGAAAAAATAACCTGGGCGATCTTTAAAGCGGCTAAAGCTTGTGGGGGCGATGACTTTAGTAAATCTGAAGAACTGGCAATGAAAGTAGTGGATACTGCAGTTCTGATGTATAAAGATACAGTACCAAGTGTTGAAGAAATTCAGGACTTAGTTGAAAAGGTTTTGATTGAAAACGGTCATGCCAAAACAGCTAAGGCCTATATCTTATATAGAGAAAAAAGAAGCGGCGCCAGACAGATGAACGCACTGATCGGTGCAACTATTGATCTTTTCGGAGATTATCTTGGCGAAAAAGACTGGCAGGTCAAAGAAAATGCCAACATGCAGAAAAGCGTTAACGGCTTAAATAATTATGTCAGAGAAGTATTCACCAAGAATTACTGGCTTCATGAAGTTTATCCTGAAGAAGTGAGAGAAGCTCATATGTCAGGAGCTGCCCATATTCATGATCTTGGATTTTTCGGTCCTTACTGTGCAGGATGGGATTTAAGACAATTGCTTCTTGACGGATTCGGCGGTGTAGCTGGAAAAGTGGAAAGCAAACCACCTAAACATCTAAGAGCATTCCTTGGACAGATTGTCAACTCTACCTTTACCACACAGGGAGAATCAGCCGGCGCGCAAGCCTGGTCAAGTTTTGACACGTATTGTGCTCCTTTCATCAGATATGATCAGCTGGATTACAGTAAAGTGAAACAGGCCCTTCAGGAATTTGTGTTTAATATCAACGTGCCGACCAGAGTAGGTTTTCAATGCCCATTTTCCAACCTCACATTTGATATCACTGTTCCAAGTACATTAAAAGACCACCCTGTCATAATCGGAGGAGAATATAAAGAGGAAACATACGGCGAGTTTCAGGCAGAAATGGATATCATCAACAAAGCATTCTGTGATGTGATGCTTGAAGGAGATGCCAAGGGCAGAGTGTTCACATTCCCGATTCCAACCATTAACATCACCAATGAATTCAACTGGGATAATGAAGTAGTTGATTCATTCATGAAAATCACCGCAAAATACGGAATTCCATACTTTGCCAATTATGTCAATTCAGATTTATCTCCGGAAGATGCGGTGTCCATGTGCTGCAGATTGAGATTAAACACCACTGAACTAAGAAAAAGAGGCGGTGGTTTATTCGGAAGCAATCCTTTAACAGGATCCATTGGTGTCTATACCATTAATTTACCAAGAATCGGGTATTTATCAGAAACTAAAAATGAGTTTAAAGCCAGATTATGGCAGCTGGTTCAAACCGGAAAAACAAGTCTTGAAATAAAAAGGAAGATTATTGAAGATCAGACTCAGAAGGGTCTCTATCCATACTCCTCCAATTATTTAAGAGATGTGGGAGCTAAAACCGGTGAATTCTGGTTCAATCATTTCAGTACCATTGGCCTTGTCGGTATGAATGAAGCACTGCTAAATTTCATGGGTAAAGATATTACCACTGATGAAGGACAGGAATTTTCTATTGAAATCATGGACTATATGAGAAGTCTTCTTCAGGATATTCAGACTGAAACAGGACATGTATATAATCTAGAAGCAACACCGGCAGAAGGGACAACCTACAGACTGGCAAAACTTGACAGAGAGAAATATCCTGATATCATCTGTGCAGGCAATGATGTTCCATATTATACCAATTCAACTCAAGTACCTGTAGAGTACTCTGATGATATTTTTGATGTTCTTGACAAGCAGGATGAACTCCAGTCACTTTACACAGGTGGTACAGTACTTCACCTCTATTTAGGTGAAAGCATAGAAGACCCCCATGCCTGTAAAGCATTAATCAGAAACATATTCAGCAAATATAAATTACCGTATGTTTCCATTACACCTACTTTCAGTATCTGTAACACACACGGATATATCAGAGGAGAGCATTTCGAGTGTCCTACATGCGGAAAAGAAACAGAAGTGTGGTCAAGAGTAGTCGGTTACCTGAGACCAGTTGAAAACTTTAATAAAGGAAAGAAGGAAGAGTACTTCAACAGAACAAAGTTTGTGGTAAAAGAACAGCAGATATCATGATCATCGCAGGAATTCAAAAAAATTCATTTATCGATTTCAGGGGTAAAGTCGCAACAGTTGTCTTTACCCCTTTATGTAATTTTGACTGCTTCTACTGTCACAATTCACAATTACTGAAAATGAATCATAAAAATTGTGAATATATTGATGAAGAGGAGTTTTTCAGTTATCTCAATAAACGACATGGCCTGATAGACGGTATTGTCATCAGCGGGGGAGAACCGACATTACAGCCTGATCTGGAAGAATTCATAAAAAAAATTAAAGAAATGGGTTATGCTGTCAAGTTAGATACAAACGGATATGAACCGGATATTCTTGAAAACTTGATTAACAAGAAACTACTGGATTATGTAGCTATGGATATCAAAGCTCCGTTTGACCAGTATGAAGAAATCATCAATCGTAAAATCGATTTCAATGTTCTGAAAAAAAGCATTGCTATATTAATGAATTCAGATATCGAATATGAATTTCGCACTACGGTGATACCTACCTTTACTTTAGAAGACATTGAAGCCATGGCAAAAGAAATAAAAGGAGCGCTTTACTATGTGCTTCAGCAGTTTACAAAACCTGAATGGGAAGACCGGATGGTTGATATAAGAAACAAAATAAAACCTCATCATAAAGCATTCTTTCTGGAGGCGCAGAAAGTCTGTATGCCCTATGTGCAGAATGCAGAAATCAAAAATTTAAAAGAATAAATACAGGTGAATAAAATGGAAAAAAATAAATTATTTTTAGTGTCACATACACACTGGGACAGAGAGTGGTACCAGACATTTGAAGGATACAGACAACGGCTGATTGTTGTCATGGATGACCTGATCAGAATCATGGAGAATAATGAGAATTATCGTTTTTTTCACATGGATGGTCAGACGATTATGCTGGAAGATTATCTGGAAGTCAGAAAAGAGAATAAAGAAAAGCTTGAAAAGCTGATTAAAGAAGGAAGAATTTTAATCGGACCATGGTATGTCATGCCAGATGAATTTCTGATCAGTGGTGAATCGCTGGTCAGAAATCTGAAGATGGGTCATGAAATCTGTGAGGAATATCAGGTAAAACCGCTCAATAACGGCTATGTCATCGATATTTTCGGGCATAACAGTCAGTTTCCGCAGATTCTAAAAGGATTTAACATTGACTCAGCAACACTTTACAGAGGCATAGGAGATTTTGATAAAGATGCTTTCATATGGGAAGCACCTGATGAAAGTCAAGTTCTGTGTATAAAACTTGACAGAGAACGCAGCTATTCCAACTTCTATTTTGCCATCAGATGGCCTTTTGAAGGAAGAAATATAGATGAAAAAGAATTAATTGACAGAATGAAAAAGCTTCTTGATTATCAGAAACCGCTTTCTGTCAGTCATAATATGCTGATGATGGACGGGGTGGATCATATAGATATGGAACAAGGTATTCCCGATATCATTTCAATGATCAATAAGCAGCTTGAAGATACTGTCATCATACATTCCACACTTGAGGAATTTATCAGTGAACAGAAAAAACATACGGATAAAATGGAAACACTGAAAGGAGAACTATATAATATAGGTTATATGGGAATCAACAATCAGGTACTTAAGAATGTACTGTCTTCCATGGTTCACCTGAAACAGATGAATAACCGATGTGAAGTGGAGCTGACAAGATGGGTGGAACCGTTTAATGCTCTCTTAAACCAGTATCAGCCTTTTGATCATTATGAATACATTAATCTTGCCTGGAAAAAGCTGATGACCAATCACCCGCATGATTCTATCTGCGGCTGTTCAATCACCAGGGTACATCAGGATAATGAATACAGATACCATCAGATGCTTGATATTGCAGAAAACATCAATAACAGCCAATTCAAGTATATTGCTTCCAACGTCGAATGCACCGGTCTGCTGGGTGAAAAGATACTGGTTCTCTTTAATCAGTCTTTAAATGAAAAAAATGAGATAGTGCAGGCGGACATTGAGTTTCCCGCTGATTCTTCAGGCAATTTCAGAATATATGATGCAAGTAATCAGGAAATAGAATATCAGATAATCGGTTGTCAAAAAAACATGACAAAAAAAGTGGTTGAATACAGAAAGCTGATAGAATTTACCAAGGTAGATACATACAGGGTTTCATTCATGGCAAAAATACCACCTCTTGGTTATTCAACTTATTCATATCGTCAGTTTATCGACTCAGTGATTTCTCGCGGGGATTTCATGAAGGAAAATTATCACCAACCAAACAGATATCAGGGGAGTATGAAAACTTCTTTTAATACATGGGAAAATGAGTACATCAAATTATCTTATGAGAATAACGGACTATGTGTAATCAATAAAGAAACAGGAAAGATATATGATGACCTGCTTTCGTTCGAAGACGGAGGAGATGTAGGTGACGGATGGATTTACAGGAAACCGCTTCTTGATCAGGTATATATCAGCAGTTCGTTACAGGGTCAGCTTTCAGTCGAATTTGAAGGTAGAAATACGACAGTGCTGAAAATTGAAAACACCATGACACTTCCTGAGTCTTATGATTTTGCGAAACTCAGAAGAAGTGACACAAAAAAGACGATGATCATTACTACCTTTATTGTAATGGACAGAGACAGTAAAGTTCTGAAGTTCAGAACTGAAATTGACAATAATATTAAAGATCATCGTGTCCGGGTTCTTTTTAACAACAATCTTAAGACAGATCATTACTATACCAAAACACCGTTTTATCTTCAAAAAAGAAGTATCACCAGAAAAGATTTCAGTGAGTACATAGAGACAGAAACATTTGTAGCTCCGAACCAGGGTGTGACCATCATGCAGGATAAAAGCGATTCACTGGTACTGGGAAACATGGGATTGTATGAAGTGGAAGTAAGTGATAATCCCTCACATACACTGTTTCTGACTCTGTTCAGGTCTTTCAAGAGTGAAGTGGGAAAAGATGAGGGGGATATGAGCTACATGCAGAGGAAGATGACCTTTGACTACTTTCTGATTTTAGAAGAGGGAAAGAAAGAACTCTTTGCGCTTCTCTTGGACTGTGAAGACAAAAGAGCAGGAATCAGAACTTATATCTCTGATAAAAAAACCGGTTCATTGCCTCTTTCTGACAGTCTGATGAAAATAGAAATTGCCGGTGCTCTTTTAAGTAGTCTGAGAATCAACAGAGAAGGACTATATATCATAAGACTATACAATATAAAAGAAAGTGCTGTAAGCGGAAGTATTGAGTTCAAATTTAAATTGAAAAATGCTTTTATCATGAATCTGAATGAAGAGAAAATCAGACAACTTGATATTGATGGAAAAAAAGTCAGTATTGACATACCAAAAGGTGGTATCATCACCATCGGGATTGAAAGGCTATAGAATAACTCTGCCTCTCAATGCTCTTGACAGTGTGGCCTCATCGGCGTATTCAATATCTGTTCCGACAGATACGCCAGAGGCTATTTTTGTCACCTTTATTGACAATGGTTTAATTATTCTTGAAAGATAGAGGGATGTAGCTTCTCCTTCGACAGTCGGATTCAATGCCAGGATAATTTCTGATACACCGCTGTCAAGTCTTTTTAGAAGCTGCTTTATTCTTATATCATCCGGACCTATATTCTCCATAGGTGAAATGACACCATGAAGCACATGATAAAGGCCGCTGAATTCATTGGTTCTTTCAAGTGCCATGACATCTTTTGGCTGTTCAACTACTAAAATAACAGAATGGTCTCTTTTCCCGGTACATAAAGAACAAGGATTCCTGTCAGCCAGATTGCAGCAGATATCGCAGTAGATTATTTCTTTTTTAACATTGAGAATGGACTCCGCTATAAACGAAACACGGTCCTGATCCATTTTAAGCACAGAAAAAGCCAGTCTCTGTGCCATTTTTCTTCCTATTCCAGGAAATGATTCAAAAGCTTCGATCAAACGTGCAATTGGTTTTGGATAAATCTGACTCATTTTTTCTCCTATAAACCAGGTATCTTCATTCCGCCTGTGACTCTTCCCATTTTACTTTCTGTCTCTTTATCAATAATTTCAAAAGCCTGATTGATGGCAGCAACAATTAAGTCCTGCAGCATTTCCACATCATCCGGATCTACCACATCAGGGGTAATCGTTAAACGCTGAAGCTGTTTTTTCCCATTGAATACAACAGTGACAGCTCCGCCGCCTGAATTGCCTTCAAAAACTGCACTTTCAAGTTCAGCCTGAGCTCTTTGCATTTCCGCCTGCATTTTCTGAGCCTGTTTCATTAAATTATTTAAGTTGTTTCCACCCATATTTCCTTTTGCCATTGTTAACTCCTCCGTTAATCTTCAAATTCCAGGTTTGCACCATATTCTTCTGCAATTTTTCTGGTCAGTTCTTCAAATGAGTCTTCTCCTTCTTGGGTGCTCTCTTTTGAGGAAACATTGAAGGTAAGAATATACTCGTTATTTGTGATTTGCTTAATTGCATCGCTGATATGTTCCAGGTTTTCTTTTGAACTTAATATCATACTTTTATTGAAATCACTTTTCAAAGTGATGACAAGCTGATTATCTCTTATCTCGGCACTGCTTTCCAGCAGAAACGGATAAATATCTATGTGGTCAGCATCGGTGATGACCTTGATGACTTTTTCCCAGTCCAGTGATTGGATTGAATTTTTAATTTCAGGTATCTGAGGTTCCTCAATGATCTGTGTTTTTCTGATCACAGGAGCAGGTTCTCTGTCAGGGACCTTTATTTGCTTGATGTTGCTAATTTTTCTTTCCAGTGCATTGATTCTTTCCAGCATGGAAATCTCTTCAATGTGGGAAATATTCAATGTACAGATATTGATGAGAACCACTTCCAGAAAAGTTCGAGGTTGAGAAACCCGCTTGATTACAGAATCTGCTTTTGACAGCTCTTTAATTACATAGGTAATCAAATCAGCACTGGCATTGGCAACCAGGCTCTTCATTCTTCCCAGATCATCAGAGGTACACTCTATATATTCTTCAGGATTAGACAGTATTTTACATAACAGCAGATTTCTGAAATAGAGAATGATACTCTGAAGGAGCTGCGAAGGACTTTTGCCCTCCATTAAAACCTTACTGACTATTTCAAGCACTTTTGATACATCTTTGGAAAAAACAGCCGCTGCCAGTTTTTCCATAGCCATATCATTAGGAATACCGGCACATTCTAAAACTTCTTTCACCGTGATGATTTTTGAATCAATGGAGATGCACTGATCTAAAAGATTGATAGCATTTCTCATAGCGCCATCAGCTATTCTTGCAATCATTTTATTGGCTCTGTCTTCCAGTACGATATCAGAGTCTTTCATTATTTCGCTGAGACGACGGCAGATACCATCAATTGATATCCTGTGAAAATCAAAACGCTGACACCTTGATAAAATGGTAGCAGGCAGTTTGTGAGGTTCAGTAGTAGCAAGAATGAAGATCACATGTGAAGGCGGTTCTTCCAGTGTTTTTAAAAGTGCATTGAATGCACCAGAGGAAAGCATGTGTACTTCATCGATGATATATACTTTAAATTTAGTGACTGATGGAGTATAAACCACCTCATCACGAATATTTCTGATATTCTCCACACTGTTGTTCGAAGCGGCATCTATTTCTATGACATCCATGATTGTCTGATTTAAAATACCGACACACATGGAGCATTTATTACAGGGATTTCCGTTTTTTGGATTCAGACAATTGACAGCTCTTGCCAAGATGAGGGCCATGGTGGTTTTGCCGGTTCCTCTGGTTCCTGCAAAAAGATAAGCATGAGCCACTCTTTTAGCCATCACAGATTTTTTCAATGTTCTTGTGACATGCTCCTGCTCAACCACATCATTGAATGTCAAAGGACGCCATTCTCTGTATAAAGCTTTATATGCCATAAATCCTCCTTTGCATAGATTATATCAAAAAAATTGATAAGATTAAACCGTGCACCCGTCTTCGAACAAATTGACCAAACGCTGTAGTATCAGTTAGCTCAGGTCAGGTATACTTACGGCACATGAAAGGTTTCGCTTACCGCTGCTTCCTTCCGGACCTGACGGGGTTCACAAATTCTCATTGCGTAAGACTCGACCGTCAACACTACTTGACGCTGGCTGCTTCAACCAATAATGGCCTCTGACGGGAATTGTACCCTGCTATAGCGGTTTGCAGGTATAGGGCACCGCTAACTCCCCGTCTAGCACGGCAAAAATCATTATACAATAGATGGGAATAGTAAACAAGAGCAAAAAAAAGAGAGATACAATGATATAAATATAATAATAACAATTTGTGTATTCTCTCAATCTCAAATGAACTGATGTTATATGTTCATTTAGGGAATATAAATGAAAAATCTTATTTATATTATACCCATACAATGTATAAATTAACAAGTGATTTATAAAAAAAATGATATAATATATAAAAAAGGGGTGCGCCAGTTCGGTGCGTAGAATATAGTCGGGTGGAAGTCCCGACCTGATAAAGTTTAGCAAACAGTCAGTATCAAGCCT
>JAFGUQ010000299.1 GCA_016938455.1 Clostridia bacterium | reverse complement strand
GTATTCGCAGTTATCCAATCAGATCAAATATGGCATTGCCAAAGGATATCTGTCCCCGGGTGAGGACCTTCCATCTGTCAGGGGGCTTGCTTCAGAGCTGGGAATCAATATGCATACCATATCAAAAGCCTACAGCATGCTTAAAGATGAGGGAATCATCATCATCAATCGAAGCAAGGGAGTCAAGGTGAGTGACAGTGTATTAAGTGAAAGAGACAATGACTATGGTTCTGTCATTGAGAAAAAAGTCACGGAACTGGTAGCGGAAAGTCTCTGCCACGGTGTCACAAAGGAGCAGCTGATGGCTGCAATGGAAAAAAAATATCATGAGTTCAAAGGAGAAGAATAATGGACACACTTATCATCATATTCAATATTTCGATTTTCATCATCATAGGGGGACTGTATGCTTTCATGCCGAGCTTCATGAACAGGTATCTCCTTTTCGGAAACTCGGTCAATGACGAAATACTTGCCGATGAGGAAATCATAAGGATTAAGAGAAGCTATCGTGTGATGAGCATGCTGGTCTCGTTGACCGTACTCGTTGCCTATGCCCTGACAGCAGGTCTGCTGGATGCAGGGACATCAACTATTATCTATGTGGTGCTTATCTTTTTGCAGATTATAGTGACCTATCTTCTGTATTTCAAGGCACATTATGATGTCAAAACGATCAAGACATCACACCAGTACGAGGAAAGCACGATAAGTACCATCGATACAAGCGAAAGCAGGGAGTTCAAGGTCATTTCATCACTTTCATATCTGCTGTACCTTTTCATCATTGTAGGGCTTGTGTTTCTCTCGCTTGACAGATATCCTGACTTACCTCAGCGTATTGCCACTCATTTTGACTCAAATGGAGTCGCCAACGGGTTTTCCGAGAAAAGCTACTGGTTTCTGATGTCCATGCCTATCATGATGGTGCTGATGACACTCATTTTCATCGGAGTGAACTATTCACTCAAGAAAGCAAAGAAAGTGTCGGGAGTCGTTAAAGAGAAAGTGACATTTGAGCAGGAAAACAAGTTCAGATATCTCTGGTCTGTGGCGATATATGCCATGGGGCTTATGATAATGATTCTTTTTGTCATCATACAGCTTAGCATGATACAGATAATCAACTCGACTTCAGTCATTCTTGTTTCATCTCTTAGCCTTACAGGACTGATGCTGATCATGATGATTGGTCTGTCAGTTTACACTGGACAAAGCGGAAGCAGACTGAAAACTGAAAAGAAAGTGAAGGAAGTAGTTGACAGAGCAGATGATTCTAACTGGAAAGCAGGATTGTACTATGTGAATAGAAATGACCCGAGTCTCTTTGTCCCGAAAAGATTCGGCATCGGCATGACACTCAATTTCGGTAATCCGTTATCATGGATTGTCATGCTCATTATCATCGGGTTTATTCTTTTCAGTATTCTTTCAGGAGGTAAATAGAATGAAAAAGAAAGAAATGATTGCCATGATTGTCATATTGACTGTGCTGCTGTCAGGACTCATACCCTTAGGCAGCCAATCAGTTGTCTCTGGTGCAGATGACAATTACAGTACCTTAAGCGATGATGACAGAACAGCCGGAGTCTTCTACTTCAATCCTTCTGACAGCCGTATCTTTGTTGAAAGAAGGCTCGGACTTGGATTCACATTGAATTTCGGTAATCCTCTTTCCTATGTCATATTCTTCATCATCACTGCACTGATTGTGGTCATTTACTTGAAAAAACGGAAAAGAAGTGATTGAATTGCTTCCTGTCCGATATGAAATATATGGTGATATGATCACTTGCTTTAATTTTTTCCCATATTATTGTAAAATGAATACAGACAGAACATCATGCATAAAAAGCGACCTGATGACATTTAATTGAGGCGAAATACATATGGGAGGGATGAAAATGAAAAAACTGACCACCTTATTGTCTTTGTTTCTAACCTTTACGATGATCATCTCCGTGCTGACGGGCTGCTCACTGTTAAAGCGAAATAAAGTGGAAGAAAAGCCTGAATATACAAATGCAATCGACAAGATCAGACAGAGATATGAAGAAGGAGAAATCTCCAGGGAAGAAGCGGCAGTCATGACTGTTCAGGCAGCCTATTTCCCGGAACAGTTACCGAAGGAGTATGCTTCAGACCCAAATGACGAGTTCATATTTGAAATAAACGATGAATGGTGCTATATCACAGAGAACTGGAACGACTTATCAGAAGAGACGAAAAAGGAACTGAGACCATATTATCTTGAACCCGACGATCCATCAAGTTATTTCAATCTGAGAAATGATACAAGCGAATTGAGCTTTACTGATTTTTTCAGGAGCAGGAAAGTAAATGCGGAAGAGGAATATCCGCCTCTTCACTACAGTACATCATCACATGAGAACATCGTCACCATCTATTATTACAACCCTAATGCTTCTGCTGATGTGAATAATCAGATGAAAGCAAAAGCACTGCTTGTTCTTGAGACTGTACAGAAAGCATGGCCGATGTACAGAGATCTTCTGGGGATTGAACCGTCACTGCCTTTTGATGTCTATCTTACACACATACCTAATCAAGGATTATGGGGAGAGGCAAGATGGCAGAACCAGCCGTTAAAATACTGGATCAATATCAGGAAGACTTTAGATGTCAAGACACTTCAGGCAACAGCTGCTCATGAGCTTTTCCATATCTTCCAGTATGAATATGCTCCGTATTACAGGACCAATGGGCTGGAATCTGACTGGATCAAGGAATCGACAGCGACCTGGGCGATGCATTATGTGTATCCTGATTACAATATCGAGCATGTCTTCATACCAAGGTTCTTCAATAACATTGAAAAGGAAAGAATCAGCAATTTTGACAAGCGTAACTATGCTAATTACCTGTTTGTCCTTTTTCTGACTCAGTATACGGGAAGAGCAGAGATAGTAAAAGACCTTATTGAAAAGTGCAAATCAGGAGATATAGTCAATAACATTCCGAAAGCGATTGACAGTTACGAGAGCACCTTCTCGCAGTTCGCCTTGTATGGATGGGACAAGGATCCTTTCGAGGCATTCATGGACATACCTTCATTTCCTCATCAGGGAGCCGGGAACAGTGCCTGTGAGGAATTCTATCTGACAGAGAAGACAGAGACGAAGGCAGAGGAACTGCTGAGTCCGGGCGGCTGCAATTATCATACTTTCTATATTGACAGCGATGAGATTGATAAAGTCGTTTTTGATTTCAGCGAAACAGAAAAAAACAGCAGCATCAGAAAGCAGGCGATGATCAAAATCAACGGAGTCTGGACGAGAGAAGACTGGAGTGAGCTTTCTTCAAGGACATTCTGCCGGAGTAAACCTGAAGAAAAGATTGAGCAAGTAATCATCGCATGGGGAAATGCAGATCTTACTTCCGCATATTCTATTAAATACAAGGTGGACACAAAAGAAGCATGTGAAGTGGAAAAAGCAGGATTCATGCGGATCACCCAGACGCTGACTGTGAACGGGCTCCTTGCATCACAGGCGGTTCTTGAATCAAGAGAGGTACTTGAGCTTGTACAGGACGAATACATTTCAGGAAATCCATATAAAATTGCTGAAAGGACAATGACTTTCTCATATTCCTATCACTGGAAGACTGAATTTGAAAGCCTCGGAGTACAGACAGGTTCTACAACCGCTCTTTCAGAACTGACAGAGTCATATGAGCAAAATGAAGATCAGCCGGTTCGAATGGTCATTACCCCTGACGGGAAAATACGTCTGACTGTTTTTTATGATAATACCAGTAACAGCGAATGGGTGGTATATCAGTATTCACTGACTACTGCGAATATCACTCAGAACTGGACCGAAACAGGAGCGCCTGTCATTCAGGATTATGGTTATTTCGACTATGACTTCAATGAAAGCGATATCAGAGACCATCATATAAAAGGGACAGAGAGTTTTGACATTGACGCTGAGGGAGGGTCACTCCACACTAAAGTCGAATTTGATTACTATATTCCATGAACCGTGGTAAATGGATTAAGAATTAAAAATGCAGCGTAGAATCATTGTTTAATTCGCAGATAATGTTGTATGATAAATGAAGAAAAGATATTGAGGTGAAAACAATGTATACATTTGACCAGGAAGAATATGATAAAGTGGCAGGGAGTATCATCAAAGAGGGGAAACTGACTGTCTTTCCTTCAAAAGAGAAAAGAAAGTTTCTCATTCTCCACTATTTCATACCTCTTTTCGAGAAAGGGACTGAATACAGTGAGAAACAGGTCAATGAAATAATCATGACTGTGTATCCCGATTTCGCCACCATCAGAAGAGCACTGGTTGATTATGGCATGTTAAGAAGAACCAGAGACTGCAAACAGTATTGGATAGAAAAAGAGTAGATTCTGTGTTACTATATTAAAAAGAAAGAGATAAAAGATATGAACTGTATATTCTGCAAGATTGTAAACGGAGACATACCCTCAAAGAGGGTGTATGAAAATGACAAGGTCATTGTCATCAATGATATCCATCCAGCATGTAAAGTGCACCTTCTGATCATTTCAAAAGATCATATTGAAAGTGCTAATCATCTGACTGAGGACAATGCTGATATCGTTAAAGATATGTTCATGGCAGCTAAAGAAGCGGCAAAATTGTCTGGTGTTTCAGAAAGCGGATACCGGTTAATTAATAATTGCGGGTCTGATGGGGGTCAGACCATCAATCATTTACATATACATTTACTTGGTGGGGAGAAATTAGGAGAGAGACTTTTATGAAAAATCTTAAAATCATTGTAGCAGTATTACTTATCTTTACTTTACTTGCAGGTTGCGCCAGGAAGAAAGAAGAAGAGGTCACAGACATCGTATTTCCTCAGGAAGTATTGAATTTAGCAGAAGACTTTGTGGTTGATTTATTGAGCCAGCGTTATGATGATGTAGTCAATGCAGATCTTGATGTTAAAATGCAGATGACATTAACCAAGGAACTGGCAGAAAGCATTTATACAGAATTGATTACCAAATGCGGATTCTTCAATACAGTTGAAGAAATCACTACTGAAATTGACCAGGAATACGGAGTGGTGGTTGTCATCTGTAAATTTGATCTCATTCATGTCAATATGAGGGTCTATGTTGATAACAACATGCAGATAGCAGGTCTTCAGTATACCTATAACAAGGAATATGAAGCTAAGGCCATTAATGAGCAGGAAATCTCCTTCGGACAGGAATTTGAAATATTCGGAACACTTTCACAACCTGAAAGTGACAGTGATGTGCCTCTTGTCATTATTGTCGGCGGGTCTGGTCCTACAGATAGAAACGGTGTCATCAGTGCTGCAACACCATATTATGACATAGCTCATTCGCTATATGACAAAGGAATTGCCACAATACGATATGATAAGAGAACATTGACATATGGACAGTTTTATTCAAATAATATGGATGGAATGACCATATGGGATGAAACGGTAAACGATGCGGCCTTGGCCTACTATTATGCTAAGACATTACCAGGAATCGATAAAGATAATATCTATATCATCGGTCACAGCTTAGGTGGATATGCCATGGGTAGAATTGCTTCCATGATAGATGATGAAGCTGCAGGATATATCCTGATGGCTCCGAATGCTTCACACCTTGAAGACCTGATCATGGATCAGCTTGATTATCTCAATCAATTTGATGGTATTACAACAGATACAGAGAAAAAGACTTATGAGACCTATAAAATACAGAGAGATAATATTAAGAACCTGACCAAAGACAGCATACTGACCTATGATGTGCTGCTTAATGCACCGAAATCATACTGGCTTGATCTTCAGAATTATGATCCTATCAAGAGCATGGCATTCGTAACAAAACCGGTGATTGTCATGCATGGAGACAGAGACTATCAGGTGAACATGGAAGAATATCAGAAGTGGGTAGATGCTTACAGTACGAAAGACAATTTCACTTTTGCCAATTTCCCGAAAATGAATCATCTGTTCATTGCAGGCATGGGACCAAGCTCACCGGAAGATTACAGTTATGCGAGAAGTGTCGATCAGACGGTGATAGATACTATTGCTGATTTCATATTAAAATAAAGTATTACTGAAATACTATATAAGTCACCTTGCATATTCTGTGCAAGGTGATTTTTTTCTTGAAAAAAGTATCTTTTAATGGTATATTGATTATGTGGTGACGTCACCACATAATCATCAGGGTTAGGAGAGGTGTTTTTTGATTAAGATATCTGACATAGCCAGAATGGCAGGAGTATCTCCATCTACTGTGGCAAGAGTCATTCATAATAACGGATATGTGTCTCTTTCCAATAGAAAGATAATTGAGGAAGTGATTGAAAAGTATCATTATGTTCCGAACAGAGCAGCTCAGGGGCTGAAGAACAAGAACACGAAAATCATCGGCCATGTGGTTCCTGATGATCAGACCAATCATGTATTCTCACTCATTACAGGTGCCATTAAGAAAGCAGCTGAGGAATCCGGGTATCACATCATCACAGTAAGCAATGTAAAAAGTAAAGAACATGAAGAACATATGGTGGAAGAGCTTCTAAGCAGAATGGTCGACGGTCTCATCTTCACTTCTTCATGCTCGCCTGAGCTGGTCAGAGAAGTCGTGAAAAGGGAGATACCAGTTGTCATGATTGAGAGGCCGCATGATATAGAGAACATTGAAAAAGTGCTGATTGACAATCACAGAGGTTCATATCTTGCTGTGAAGCACCTCATTGATCATAATCACAGGAACATAGGGTACATAGGCAAGGACATAGGAAGCCGGGTTGAAGAGGAAAGGCTGGACGGATTTGTCACAGCCTGCAAGGAATCAGGAATCATAACTGACCAGTCAGACATATGTCTTGTAGAGGACTATACTTCTGAAGACGGTTATGCCGCTGCATTGAAACTCATGAAAAATGAAACAGATCTTACTGCTTTATTCATATCAAGCGATATCCTGGCAGCTGGAGTCATGCAGTACCTTTATGAACAAGGGATCAAGGTGCCTGATGATATTTCAATCGTCGGATATGATGACACTCTCTCAAGATTCATGGCACCTGGACTTACCACAGTAGCTCTCCCGTTTGAAGAAATAGGGAAAACAGCCATGAAGGCATTAATGGATGTCATTGAAAACAAGGAATCAGGGCATGAATTCAGATTAACCCCATATATGGTTGAAAGGGATTCTGTCAGAAAAATACAGATATTTGGAGGACAAAATGAAAATACTGGTATATGAAGGACCAAGAAAACTGGTGGTGGAAGAGGTAAAAGACTTCCCAATGAATGACGATGAAATGAGAATCAGGACACTGTATACAGGAGTCAGTCATGGCACTGAAATGAATGTTTACAGAGGAGATGCACCGTTTTTCAATCGAAGAAATGCTTATGATATCCGACTGTTCAGACCGGCATCAACTGACGAGAAGTGGAATTATCCGATCAGAAGCTGTGATCCAGATGTCTGGTATATGGGATATGCCAATGTAGGTGAAGTAGTTGAAACCGGCAGGAACATCAAGAACATAAAAGCAGGTGATATCGTCTACTCAAATGCTCCTCATCAGTCAATGATTATTAAAAAAGAAAATGAAGTGAGAGTGCTTCCTAAAAACCTGAAACCTGAGTGCGGTGTATTCTATACAAATCTCATGACCACATTCAATGCCATTCTTGACTCACGGATTAAACTGGGTGACAATGTGGCCATATCGGGTCTTGGCACCATGGGACAGCTGCTCGTGCAGCTCGCAAAGATGTCAGGTGCTCTTAATGTGTATGGCATTGATCTTTTGGATAAGAGACTTGAAACTGCTCTAATCAACGGAGCAGACAAGGTATATAATCCGATGGAAGTGGAGGAT
>JAFGUQ010000298.1 GCA_016938455.1 Clostridia bacterium | reverse complement strand
TGTATGTATACAGTGAGGCGATTTTCAGAGCAAGATGTCAGGAAATGACTTCTCTGGTTCCCTATGAGCATTTTAAAGTGACTTACTCCATAAAAGCGAATTCAAATCTGAGACTCTTAAAAATCGCAAGGGAAGAAGGCCTTCATGCAGATGCCATGTCTCCGGGAGAGATTTTCGTCCTCGAAAAAGCAGGCTTTAAGAATGATGAGATTTTCTATATCAGCAATAATGTGTCAAAAGAAGAAATGATGTTTGCCATAGAAAGAAACATCACAGTCAGTGTAGACTCACTGTCTCAACTTGACATGTTCGGGCAGATTGCACCGGGAAAAAAGGTCTGCATCAGATTGAATCCGGGTATTGGAGCAGGACATCATGAAAAAGTGGTGACAGCAGGTAAGAAAACCAAGTTCGGGATTAATCTAGATAAAATACCGCAAGTCAAAGAAATCGCAGCAAAGTATCAGCTCACAATCTGCGGAATCAATCAGCATATCGGTTCACTGTTTATGAATGGTGAAAACTATATTGAAAGTGTGGAGAACGTATTGAAAAATGCGAAGTCGTTTGACCATCTTGAATTCATAGATTTCGGAGGCGGATTTGGCATTCCATATAAAAAACAGGAAGGTCAGAAGCGACTTGAACTTGAGCATTTCGGGAAAAAACTGGCTGACATATTCAATCAGTTCAATAAAGATTACGGGAAGAAACTGATGTACCGTATTGAACCGGGAAGATATATCGTGGCAGAATCAAGCATTCTGCTCGGAACGGTCCACACAAAAAAATCAAACTATGATAATCTGTATATAGGAACTGACTTAGGATTTAATGTGCTCATAAGACCAGCCATGTATGAATCGCATCATGATATTGAAGTTTACAGGAATGGAAAGCTGGTGAAAGACGGCAAAACAGAAGTCGTCACAATTGTCGGCAATATCTGTGAGACGGGGGACATACTTGCTAAAGAAAGAGAACTCCCTGTGATTCAGGAAGGCGATGTCATCGGAGTCATGGATGCAGGCGCTTATGGTTATTCCATGTCCTCAAATTATAATAACAGGCTGAGACCGGCTGAAGTACTTATCACTCTAGATGATGAGGTGCAGTTGATCAGGAAAAGGGATTCACTTTCCGACCTTATTAAAAATTTCTGATAATAATATAATAAGCATAAAAAACCACTTCAGGTGGTTTTTTGTTTATTCTGAAATGGTGATATGGTATTATTACTATATATCAAGGGGTGCGCCAGTTCGGTGCGTAGAATATAGTCGGGTGGAAGTCCCGACCTGATAAAGTTTAGCAAACAGTCAGTATCAAGCCTT
>JAFGUQ010000297.1 GCA_016938455.1 Clostridia bacterium | reverse complement strand
TTCCTAGAATATCTTTGCCAACCATCATTCCGTTTTTCAAGAAGGTTATCGGTACTAATCTCATTTATTCATTCTTTCTTACTGTTATTTCTTAAAATATTCTGAAGGTGATCAAGTTGAATGTCATCTTTTTTTACAGAAGCGCTGATGTTTTCAGTTTTTACAGCTTCAAGAATCTCTTTTCTGAGAATCTTGATGTTTTTCGGAGCTTCTATTCCTATTTTTATTTTACCGTTTTGTTGCTCAACAATGATAATTTCGATATCATCACCTATTAAAATTGACTCTCCTAACTTCCTTGTTACAACTAACATGACTACGTACCCTTCATAATTTCACTTACTATTTTATGTTTTACAGCATACTGCTCTTCATCAAGAATCAACTGTATTGCTTTATTGTTGCTCTTATTTATTATTATAGGACTTTTTAGGTTAATTGTCATGTCTTTTATTTCTTCTGGAATAACAACAATACAGAACAGCAGAAATTCAGTGGTTTCATCAGCTCCTAAAAAATGCAGCATCTGATCGTCGACTTCAAAATCATAAGACTCATCAACATGCCGTGGATCAAGGATAACAAAGCACACTTCATCATCAGTGGCATGAAGCCATTTAAACGGATTCTCCTGATTATCAATGATTATATAATTTTTGATGGATTCAAATCCATAGAGTCCTTTTTCAAAAGTAATGATATCATCTTTATTAATTGCGATTTTTTCTTCAACTACTAAGGTTTTCAATTTCATTATATTTCTCCTAATTTATCTTAAATAATCCATCAAAGACAGTTGTATGGATTTTCCTGAGATTGATAATGTCGAGTTATATGCTTGCTCTGCCAGCTTATAATTCAATATGGCTTCTTCTATATCAATATCTTCAATGCCTGATATTTTTTCACTGATAGCTGTTTGCTTTTGAGTCAGCTGCGAAACAATTGCATCCAATCTGTTTGTTGTCGCTCCGATTTTAGTTAATTGAAGAAGAACATTGTCAAAATGATCGTCTAGAATATCAACCTGGTTTTTCAGCTCATCGCTACTAAGCGGTTCGTTCCTCAACTCGCTGATGATCTTATCAATATTATTCAGCAAGTTATTATCTCCGGTTCCTATAATTTCCAACGCTGATATCTTTAAATCAACTTTAATTCCTTTACTGACATTCACCACCACTTTTTCACTGATGAATGAATCTTTTTCCAGATCGGTCATGGTACTGATGACTGTTCCGTTATATTCAAGCAGTCCAGCATTTTCTTTGATTGGCGGGAATTTACTGTTAAATCCTCCGAAAAGGAATCTTCCAGCACTTTGGCTGTTTAAGTTCGAGATAATCTGCTGTTTGCACTGCTCTATTTCAATACAGATGGCTTCTCTGTCTGAAAGTGATACTGAAGCATTCATTGCATTGGAAGAAAGTTCTTTGATTCTTTGAAAAGACTCATTAATATCTTTTAGTGCAATCTCTGTG
Source organism: Clostridia bacterium (assembly GCA_016938455.1). GTDB lineage: Bacteria > Bacillota > Clostridia > DUPQ01 > DUPQ01 > JAFGUQ01. Next base: position 36,869 of record JAFGUQ010000297.1, on the reverse strand, counting down.
TCCGAAACAGAGACTCTTGCATTTTCAATATTACTGAAATATTTTGTAATTTCTCCCTGTTCCAGTTTCAGACTGTTGACCATATGAAAATCAACAGGGCTTTCAGAAGCAGAGGCATATCTTTTACCTGTGGCTACCTGATTACTTGTATTGGCCACTTTGCTGTATGATTTTTCAATATTTTCCATAGCTTGCCTTGTCATCATTGAGCTTGAGATTCTCATTCTAATCCTCCTTCTAGAAACTGTTCAATAGTGTTTGAAGCATTTCATCAATCACAGCCATTAGTTTTGCTGCTGCCTGATACGATTTCTGATATCTTGACAGGTTCAGCATTTCCTCATCCAGATTAACACCAGACACCGAATCCTTTTGATTGGTAACATAAGAGACAATTGAATCCTGGCTTGCTTTTCTTGACGCTGCGAATCCGGTGGCAAAAGAGATCTGAGTATAGGTGTTTTCGATATAGCTTTCAAAATCTCCAATAGATTCACTTCCGAAAGTAATGCTGTCAGACTCTCTCAAATTCATGAAAGACTGCAGATTTTCATTATTCCCCCAGTTGCTGAAGTCTGAGATAAGCTGGCTGGAAGCTGCGATGTTCGCACCGCTTTCTTCAAGTTCAGACGATATGCTTATATTAAATGCATGTGTATTGGCTGCATTGAAAAAATCAATTCCAGTCTCGGAACTGCTGCTTCCATATGGTAATGTGTAACCGGCTCTGTTAATAGCATTAAATTCAGTAACAAGGCTTCCTGCCAGATTGTCAAGTTTACCGATGATATAGTTGACACCAATCCGATCTACACTGTTTCCATCTCTCATGTCAGTCAGAGCTTTCATCTCACCGCTTTGAATGTTCACTTTTGTGTTTGTACTGCCCCAGTATAAAGAACTGTACTTTTCATTTGTCACGGGATTTGTAATGTCTTGCTTAAGTGTTATCTGATTGACAGTTTTATGATCAACCAGTGAAAATCCGTTAATTAGCACTTTGAAAGTACCATCTGCACCTTCTGAAGTAGTCACTCCGATTTTCTCGGAAATCTGGTCAACCAGCAGATTCCTTTGATCTCTCAAATCATTGGCTTTGTTCCCGCTCAGTTCATATTTATAGATCATATCATTAAGCGAAGCCACTTCATTTGCCATATCATTGATCTGTCCCGTCAGTGCTATGACATTATTATTCAGCTGACTCTGAAACTGATAGAGGTTTTCAGCCGTTGTGTTTAAATTGTCAGTAAGAAGTATGGCATCTTGTCTGACCTGTTCTCTTAGAATCATGTTTTCAGAATCCAGAGACAGTTTTTCCATTGAATTGAAAAGACTGGTGATATCATTAGTTATGTTGCTGTCACTGCTGCTTTTCATGATTTCTTCTATATAGCTGTAGGCCTGGTTTTTAGAGGTAAGTTCGCTTGAAATTGAAATTTCTTTGCGATACAGTTTATCATAGAATTCATTTCTGACCTGTTCAATATTTGAAATGACAACGCCGCTTCCGACATTCCTGGCATTTTTACTGTCATAGATCAATCCGTTATAGTTAACAACCGCTTCTAATTCTACCACTTGTCTTGAATAACCTTCAGTGTTGACATTCGCAATATTATGTGCAGTGGTTTCGATTGCCTTCTGGCTTGCATATAAGCTTTTACTGGCCAGTTCCAGCCCATAAAAATTACTCATCATTACACCTTTTTATCGATAAGTACATCACTCTTGCTGTACTTTGAATTCTCTTTTTCAATAATGATAAGCAGATTGTCTAAATACTCCAATCTGTTCTCAATTAATTTTTCATTTTCTGTTTTATATTGTTCCTGTTCAATAAGGGACTGCGAAAACTTTTTTGATAACTGATCAAAACGCTGAATCTCATTTTTATCTAAATGTTTTTTCAGTGTTCTCATCGAAACTTTATCTTTGATGTTGTTTTCATTTCTGAATATCTCAAGAGCCTTCTGTTTTTTGGCCTCAAGACAGGCAAGTTTCATTAAAAGCGCTTCTTCTGTTCTGATCATGCTGTTTAAAACCTTCATGTCATTCTTTTTCACAACCTTGGATTTCTCTTTTGAAATCTGATTGAAAGACTCTAGCACTTCAACTTCCTGTTTATATGTATCAAAAATATCGTTCATTATTCCATTCATAAGTTACAGCTTTCTATTCGTTGTTTTTCAAAGTATCAATCATTTTTTCAGCCAGTTTCTGACTGTCCACTTTATATGATCCATCTTCAATCTGTCTTTTTAGAGCTTCTACTTTTTCAGTTCTGTCGCTTTCTGAACTTTTAGCTTTTTGAATCAACTTGTCAATTGATTTTGCTTCGTCAGAAATCTGTACCTGATCGCTAACAGTATTGCTTTTTTTGGTCACATTATCTGATTTTCGCACTTTATCAGTTTTACTGATATTGCTGTATGGGTTAACCGGATTAATCTTCATTGTCCTCTCCTTTTCTATCTTCTCAGCCTATTTGCCAAGCCTTGAATCTCATCGATCACCTGCACTAATTTTGAATTCATTTCATATAGTCTCTGAACCTTTATTAACTGTGTCATTTCAGTGGCTAAATTTACATTTGAGTTTTCAGTGAAACTCTGCATTATTTTTACATCACTGTTGTTTATTTCTTTACCTGCTTCCTGACTGTAAGTAAATAAGTTGCTGCCATACATGTTCAGTCCGCCTGGGTTTTCAAAATTGACCACCTGCAGCTGATATGTCGAGTCGGAATTTTCAAAACTCATCAGACCGCTGTTGTCTAAACCTATTGTACCACTTTCTTCTTCCACTTTTATCTTCTGATTGTTTTCATCCAGGAGATACAGCCCGTTGCCATCAGTGATGAATGACCCGCCCGGCTCTACTGAAATCGTGAAATTTCCTCCTCTGGAATAAAACATCTCTCCGCTGTTGCTTCCTACTTTGAAAAACCCCTTACCATCAATGGCAAAATCGAGAAGACTGTCTGTCTTGACTAAAACACCTGATGAAAGGTCTTTCTCAAAAGTCCTGATTGAAATACCGTTTCCGAGCTGATAAGCTTCATCACTGTTACCCTTCAATGTAGAATAAAGCATATCTTTGAAACTTGCTTCCACTTTCTTATATCCTGATGTATTGACGTTTGCAATATTCCCGGCAATAGCATCTACTACTTTTTGCTGAGTCATCATTGAATTTGAGACTGTATAATATGCATTAATCAATTCTTACTCCTTAATACAATCTGCCCATTTCATTGGCAGCTTTTCCATTGATTTCATCAATGATTTGAATCGTTTTCTGATTCGTTTCATATAATCTGCTGATTTCCATCATTCTCAAATACTCATTAGTCATATCTGCATTAGATTTTTCGGCATATCCTTGTTTAACTTTAGCATTACTGTCAATTAATTGCTGGTTAGAAGAATTGGCATAATAGTCGTTCCCCATCTTCTGAAGTCCCGAATAATCACTGAAATCAATTAGTTTTATATAGCCTGCAGTTTCTTCATCTGAAACCACTTTCCCATTTGTTTCAATCAAAAACGTATCTCCTGCGATTTTTATCGGACCATTTTCTCCCACGATCAGATTACCGTTTTCATCAGCCAGAAAACCATCCAGATTTTTACTGATACTTCCTCCTCTGGAATAGACATCACTATTATTAACTGAAACAACCATAAATCCTTTTCCGTCAATCGCTATTTCATTTTCGTCACTGGATTTTTCAATGATGCCTTGTGAAAACGAAGTGTAAACTTCTTTTGTCAAATCAGCTTTTCCCATGTCCTTGTTGATCTGTTCAATATAGTAATCTGCAAATGTCTTAACAACAAGAGTATCATTTTTGAACCGGTCTGTATCAGCATTGGCTATGTTATTGGAAATAACAGCCAACTGCTTTTCATATGATAATAAAGAATTTCCTAATTGTAATATTCCTGCGTTCATAATTTCACTCTCACCCTATAATCTCACAGTTATTATCGTCATTTTTTATGTTTACTTTACACATTTGCCTGTAATTTTTCTTTCAAAGTAAACAGAACTTTCGATAATATCTGTGAAATCCTCGATTCACTTAAAGACAGTACCTGTGCAATTTCCTTGAAAGTCAGTTCCTCATAGTAATAAAGACTGATGACCTTCTTCTCCTTGTCATTCAGTTTGTCGATTTCTCTCGCTAAAGCTGATTTTAACTGGGCAAGATCCAATGCTTTTTCCGGGCTTTCATCATCATGATGACTGTTAATCACATCTCCGTTTTCTTCAATATATGACTCAAACGAAACCATATTGGTCAATGTTGATTCTTCCAGAATTTTCTTTACTTTACTGACAGGAACACTGATTGCTTTAGAAATTTCCTCTACCGACGGATCACGGTTTGAAAGCTGTCTGTAGCTGTTGATGAATTCATTGATTTCCTTATACTGTTTCCTGACGCTTCTCGAAAGAACATCTGACTTTCTAAGGTAATCCAAGATAGCTCCTCTGACCCTCAAATAGGCATAGGTTTCAAATTTGACATTTTTACTCAAGTCAAATTTTTCTACCGCATCAATCAGGCCAATAACACCTTCACTGTATAAATCATCTTCATCAAGTATGCCCATTCTGGAGCAAGGCATCATATTAATGACATGCTTCACAATGCTGATGTACTTTTCAACCAGCAGATTCCGGTTGGTTAGTGACCTTTCATTTTTATAATTTTCCCAGTGTGCACTATAAATCATTTATCTCACCTTCTATAAACTAATATTGCCAACCACTTGAATCTGAACTGAGTTTTCAATTTCATTATATGATATGACATCAATTCTTTCATCAATCTGCATGGCAATCTCTTTCAAATATATTCTAACTATCGGTGATGTAAGTATGACTACATCAATCCCCATCTCATAAACCTTTTTAATCGCCTGGCTTATGGAATGAATAATGCTTTTCATTTTTGCCGGATCGATAGCTAAAAAATTCCCTCCATCTGTGTTTCTTATTCCTTTTGAAACAATTTCTTCCAGTTCCTGATTGACTGTAATGACATCAAGTTTCCCGTTACTGGCATAAATCTGTGTGATTTCTCTTTTTAAAGACTGTCTGACATATTCAATCAGTAAGTTGACATCTTTGGTGTTCTTCCCATAATCACCAAGTGTTTCAACAATGTTGTCCAGTGCTCTGATCGGTATGTTTTCTTTCAATAATCCAGTGAGTACTTTTTGAAGCATTCCAACGGATATCGTCTTTCCGATGACTTCCTCTACCAGCACCGGCTGCATTTCTTTCAGATTATCTATCAGTTTCTGAACATCCTGTCTTCCAAGTACCTCATGGCTGTGTTTCTTGATTACTTTTGAAATATGTGTCGCGATGACTGCGGAAGGATTGATGACAGTATAGCCAAGCATTTCTGCCTTTTCACATAAATCTTTGCTGATCCATTTGGCCTTCATTCCATAGGCCGGATCTACAGTTTCTATTCCATCAAGATCATCTTCATCAGTTGAAGCTGCATTCATCGCAAGGAAATGTTCAACAAGCACTTCTCCTCTTTCAATCGCTGTTCCTTTAATCATTATAGTATACTCACTGGATTTCAGCGAAAGGTTGTCTCTGAATCTGACCACAGGAATGATCATCCCGAGATCACTTGCAAACTGCTGCCTTATGGTAATCATTCTTTCCAGCAGGTCACCACCCTGTGCTTCGTCAATCAGTGGAATCAAGCTGTAACCGATTTCAATTTTAATCGGGTCAATATGAAGCAAGTCCATGATATCTTTCTTCGGTTTTTCCTTTTGCGGTTCCACCAGCTCCGGGACCTCTTCTCTTTCTGTTTTTTTAGCTTTGTATAATCTGTATCCAAGGATTAAAAGCGTCGAACCCACAAGGACCAGAAAGGCTTTAGGTAAACCGGGAACCAGGCTTAACATGATCAGACTTCCTCCGCCGATGAACAGCACAAAATGCTGCGAAAACAACTGGTTGGCCACTTGGGTGTTTAAGCTGGCATCAGCAGATGATCTGGTTGAAATGATTCCGGTCGCTGTTGAGATAAGCAGTGCGGGAATCTGCGAAACCAGTCCGTCACCGACTGTCGCCAGTGAATAGATTTCAATAACCGTTTTAAAATCCATGTTCTGAGTGGTAGATCCAATGATTACGCCACCGATAAGGTTGATTAATGTAATGATAATCCCGGCAATCGCATCTCCTTTGACGAATTTACTGGCTCCATCCATCGCACCATAAAAGTCTGCCTGGTTTTCTACTTTCTTTCTTCTCTCTTTCGCTTCTTTTTCGTTAATCAGTCCTGCATTCAAGTCTGCATCAATAGCCATCTGTTTCCCGGGCATTGAGTCAAGTGTGAATCTTGCAGCCACTTCAGAGACTCTTTCAGATCCTTTAGTGATAACGATAAATTGAATGACCACGATAATTAGAAAGATAATCAATCCTACGACTACATTTCCCTTGACAACGAAGTTACCGAATGTTTCGATGACTTTTCCTGCTTTTCCGCCTTCACTTAATATCAGTCTTGTAGAAGAGATATTCAATGAAAGTCTGAAAAGTGTTGTCACCAGCAACAGCGTCGGAAAAGTCGAAAACTGCAGTGCTTCCTTGACATAAAGGGTCGTCAGTAAAATGATGAGCGCAAACGAGATGTTGATGATCAGCAATAAATCTAAAAGATTCGGATTCAGCGGGACCACGATAATCATGATAATCCCAATAATCATAAAGGATAATGCACTTTGTCTTATTCTGTTCTTAATAATTCATACACCTCAATTCATTTTCTTTTTAACTGTATATACATAAGCAAGTATTTCTGCTACTGCTTTAAACTGTTCATAGGGAATGGTATCCCCGATTTCAACTTTTTTGTATAAAATCCTGGCTAATGGAATATTTTCAACAATATATATATTGTGCTCATTTGCGATTTCTTTTATTTTCTCTGCAATCAAGCCCTGTCCTTTCGCCACTACCAGCGGAGCTGCATTCTTATTCTGATTATACTTAATGGCAATAGCAATATGTGTCGGGTTGACAATGACGGCATCAGCCTCTTTAACTGCCTGCATCATTCTCATTCTTGACATCTGCCTCTGCTTATTTTTAATGTTTGATTTAATCAGAGGGTCACCTTCTGTATTTTTCATTTCATCTTTGACTTCCTGTTTTGACATTTTCAGTTTTTTATCATAATCAAACCACTGATAAAGATAATCAAGAATACTGTTGGCAGCAAGTCCGATTAATATGCTTGTCGTCACACCAATCAATATTCTCAGTGACTGCCTGATGCATTCATATATGTCATAGTAAATGAACATTGTGATCTGAGCCATGGCTTTACTTAATGTAAAATATGAAATCACCAGGATAATCGCAAGCTTGATGAAAGTCTTCAGCATATCAAAAAGGGCTCGTTTCGAGAACATTTTCTTGAAACCTTCAAGAAAATTCAGTTTCTTCAAATCAAATTTCATCTTCTTGGGAGAAAACAGAAATCCCACCTGCAGATAGTTTGTCATGATACCTGTGACAAGTATGATAAACATAAACGGAGCACATGCCAAAAAGTAGACAGTCACAAAATTCATCAAGTCAACACCACTGTTAATGTCCGGAATCAGAAAAGCGCTTTTGAAGTATTCTTCAAGCATTGTAATCATCTGCAGAAAAAAGAACTGCAGAATAAGAAGAATCGAAAGCAGAGAAAAAATACTGTTAATTTCTATGCTCTTAACAACATCTCCATCTTTACGGGCTTCCCGCCTCTTTTTCGGCGTCGCTTTTTCTGTTTTTTCTCCAGCCATTTTTACCTCTTAAAACTTCATTCCAGCTAAATTACTAAATTCAAATAAATCTTTGAAAACATTACCTAACAAGTTATATAACGGGGTAATCATAAAAATCAGCAGCATCAGTGACAACACTATTTTTATGGGAATCCCGATGATGAACACATTCATCTGCGGTACGAATTTTATGACAACACCAAGCAGAAACTGAGTGATGATCATCAGCATGACCATTGGCAGTACAATTTTCACTGCATACATGAATGATGTATAAAACCCTGTCAGAATCACTTTATATATTGTATTGTCAATTCCGCTTCTTATAATCGGAACATTGTAGTACATGTTCGCTACCAGTTTAGTCAGTGTTTCCATGCCATTTAAATTCAGAAAAGTCAGAAATGCCATGACATAGAACAGATTACCGACGATAGGGACTTTAGTCTGCATCTGCTGATCATACATCCCGCCTATATTAAAGCCCATCTGAAAGTCTGCAATCTGTCCAGCAGTATAAAATATTGCAAAAAACACAATGGATACAAACCCAATCGCCATTCCTATAAGTGCCTCTCTGAAGATAATCATCAAATATGCTGCGTTTCCAATACCTTCCAGTGGTACCATGACATCAAAATTGAAAAACACAATATAGCTTAAAAAGAAGCTGAACCCGATTTTTGTCGTATTGGGAATCCCCTTCCTTCCGAAAACCGGCGAAACAAAGACAAAGGTGGACATTCTTACCAGCACCAGCAAAAAAACATCAATATTCGAATATAGCTCTGATAGTCCTGCCATTTTTCCTCACTAAATATACGTCAGTATCATTTCAAACAGCCTGTGTGTGAATTCACTCAGTTGCGTCAGCATCCATCCACCTAAAAGAATCAGTCCTAAAAAGACTGCGACAATTTTGGGAACAAAGACCATTGTCTGCTCATTGATCTGGGTTGTTGCCTGAAATACAGCCACAATGATTCCGACTACCATTGCAATGGCAAGAATGGGCAGTGAAACTACCAGTATTGTGGTCAATGCATTTTCAAAAAGGTTGATTACAATTGCCTGATCCATTTTCTTCTCCTATCCAAAACTCATGATTATTGTTTTCATGATCAGTTCCCAGCCGTCCACAAGGACAAACAGCAGTATTTTAAACGGCAGGGATATCATGGCAGGAGGCAGCATCATCATCCCCATGGACATCAGAATACTTGCCACTACCATATCAATCATGATAAACGGTATATATATCATAAAGCCTATTTTAAAAGCTTTTGTTAATTCACTCGTGATAAAAGCCGGAATCAGGACACTTAAATTGATGTCATCAATACTTTCAGGAATATCTGATACTCCTGAAAGAGATAAAAACATATTAATGCTTTGCGGTTCTGTCTGCGCTTCTGCATACATGAAAGTTTTCAACGGTTTTTCTGCCAGTTTGATTGCATCAATCACTGTAATCTCCTGGTTGACATATGGATCGAATGCGACTTCCTTAATCTCTGAAATAACTGGAGTCATAATGAAAAAGGTAAGAGTCAGCGCAATCCCGATTAAAACCTGATTAGGCGGCATCTGCTGAGTTCCCAGTGCATTTCTTGTAAAAGAAAGGACAATGAGGATCCTTGTATAAGAAGTCATCAGCAGCAATACAGTCGGTATTAATGTCAGCACCAGAAGCATGATGATAATCGACAGTATATTTGAGTCTCCGATCAATTGAGGAAGGTTCTCTTCCAGAGTGCTTAATGTATCAGCTGCCATGATGTTTTTGACAGGCAGCAGCATCAATATTGTAATGAAAAGAGAACTAAAGAATATTTTTTTCATCATTCTCCCCCTTCATTGCATTCTGTCTTTTTATGAACACTTTATTGAATGTGTCTTTGAATGTATCGAATTTAAGCGGATCCTCAAACTCGGTCAGATTTTCTTTTTTTGTTTTATGCAGTAATTCAATAGAAGACGCTGACATTCCAAGAATAAGAACCTCATCTCCGACTTCTATGAGTTCAATGAATTTGTCTTTTGATATGATCATCCTGTCTATGACGGCCATATATCTGCTTTTTTTGTTTTTAATCGCTGATGTTCCGAATTTTTTCAGAACAATATAAAAAACAAAAAGAGCCAGACATACGATAAACATTCCCACAATAATGGAAGCAAAGGTATTATTCTCCATGATTATACCTCTTAGTAAGCATCTTCTTGTTTTTCAGATGAGTAACATTATAGATTATCACAGAACCATCAAATAAATTGTTAAGCATTTTTCCCCCTTCAAACGCTTTACAGTTACTTTCCTATGTAACTTTTATTTTTGATTCCCTTCAAACTTTGACTACTAAATCCTTTTAACAGTACAAACTTTCTGTCTTTTTTCATTATAATCGCTGTTTATGAAATTGTTAAAAGGTTAGTTAGCGATTACTAACTTTATTCTATCATAGAAAAATATATTTGTAAATAATCCTTTTGATAAATATGCAAAAAATTACTGGTTATTTTTCAATAATCAGTAATAAAGCAAATTATTATTTATGTTTGATCAGATGATTCCATACATAGAGGCTATACAAGGACAATCATGGTCAGGTGAACAGTGTTATCTCAATAATTCTTCCCGTTTTTAATTGTTGAAAGAATTATACAAACCTGCTGACAGCCTGAACCAGTTTGCTTTCCTGAAATGGTTTTACAATGAAGTCTTTTGCTCCAAGCTGTATCGCTTCCATGACCATTTCCTGTTGGCCAAGTGCTGAGCACATGATCACATTTGCAGTTTTATCAATTTCTCTGATTTTTTTCAGTGCTTCTACTCCGCTCATTTCAGGCATCGTAATATCCATAATCACAAGATCAGGCCTTAATTCCACAAATTTTTCTACCGCTTTTGCTCCGTTTTCTGCTTCTCCACAAATAGTAAAACTATTTCTAGATAAAATGTCTTTAACCATCATCCTCATAAAAGCTGCATCATCAACTACTAATATTCCTGTTGCCATTTTATTTACTCCTTATATTACTTTATTCTCTAAAATCTCTGAAATCCTTACGCCATAGCATTCATCAATGACAACCACTTCACCTTTTCCGATTGTGCGGTTATTAATGACAATGTTAACATCCTCTCCTACCAGCTTATCCAACTCAATAATTGTTCCGCTGTTAAATTGAAGGATCTCACTGATTGGTTTATTTACTCTTCCAATTTCAACAGAAACCTCCAATGGTACATCCATCAGAATATCATAACGGTTTCCATTTGTTGTTTTCACCTGTTTCTCTTCACCGAATGCTGTGAATTCTATTTTCTGAATATTAACCTTTTTTGACTCGCTTTCTACGGGTGCAGGTGAAGGTTGAGGTTTACTTTCCTTAACCGGTTCTTCCTTAGCTTTTTTAAAGAAAATATTTTTCAGTTTTATAACCATGTCTTTTGCGAAAGAAACAGGCATGATCTGCATGATTTCACTTTCAAGGGTATTTTCGACATAAAGATCAAACATCACGATGACAATTTCATCTTGCTCATCAATGACTTCATTAAGCTCATTGGCAGAGTAGTTAATTTCTCTTGGCTGTGGCGGGGAAATGTCTATTCTGGTATTCAGCATTTCTGACAGTGCAGTGGACGAAGATCCCATCATCTGATTCATCAGTTCTCCTGCTGCACTTAAGTTCATTTCACTGATCGGTCCTTCTGCAACGACGCCTTTTCCACCCATCATCAAGTCAGTGATGATTTTGACATCATCATTTTTCAGGTTTAGAATGTTTTTCCCAATCAACCCTTCAGTATAGTTGATTTCAATTGCTACATATGGTTTATCATAATCCTCTGCCAGTTTCGATGTTTTCATAATCGACACTTTTGGTGTTGTGATGCTGACTTTTCTATTTAAAATTTTTGATAATGCTGTAGCAGAAGTACCCATGCTGATGTTACCTATTTCACCAAGCATGTCTTTTTCATCATCTGTCAGGGAACTTGGTGCTTGATTTGCGAGTGTGCTGTTTAATAGTTTATCGATTTCTTCTTGAGTTAATTCTTTTCCCATTTTATTTTTTCCCTTCTACAGTATTACTTATCTTAATGGCATACTTATTGTTTTTTACTCCGATATCTGCTAAAAACTTGGTTTTATTGTTAATCAATATTTCTGCTTTTTCATTCATGGTCTTCTTCAGTTTTATCACATCACCGACCTGCATCATATTGATATCATCTATTGTCAAATATGCTTTTCCTAAACAGCAGGACAGCTCAACTGTGTTGTCAACAATTTCTTCCTTTATATATTCTTCGTATGATTTGTCGTTTTCCTTTAGTGTATTTGAAAACTTTTGATTAGAATTGAATTCTTTCAGTACCGGCTCAACCAATGAGTAAGGGATACAGAAGTTGATAAAACCTTCCTTATTGGCTATTTCCGCTTTAATTGTGATGATGGCGATAACATCATTTGGTGCAGCAATCTGTATATGCTGTCCTACGTTTTCAAGTCTTTCAAGATCCACTTCAAGGTCGACATAGCTGGACCATACATCAATAATGGGCTGTGACAGCATTTTAAGCACTCGTTTAACAAGATTCATCTCAATATCTGTATAGCCGTTAAACTCACTGTTCTCACTTCCATTTCCTCCCAGCATCAGGTTGATGATGCTGTATGATGTTGAATAGGACAGTTCAACTGAAACAAAGCTGTCAAAGTTGTTGATTTTGTAGACACCAATCAAAGAGGACTTCGGGATGGAATTGGTATATTCGAAAAAGGTCTGTTCTTCAATATAGTTAACATCCAAAAAGCAGTTGGCTCTTAATCTGTCAGACAGCTTCAATGAAATGATCTTGGAAAAGTTCCCGTATATATCTTCAAAAGTTCTGATTTGTTCCCTTGTAAACTTATTCGGTTTTTTGAAGTCATAGACTCTGACCCTGTCTTTTTTGACGGGAACAATGACATCAGTAGCGGAACTCATGTTTTTTATTAAATCATCTATTTGATTCTGAGATAAAATATCCTTCATTTATTCCCCTTACTGCATTACCAGTTCTAAAAAGAACACTTCTTTAATGCTATTTACACCCAGTACTTTCATTAGCTCTGTTTTTATTACTTCTCGCAATGTTGATTGAACATCTACAAGCGCATATTCTGCTTCTGTCGTATTTCTTAAAATCCTGATAATAGTATCTTTAATCATGTAATCATATTTAGTTAAAGTGGCAATATCCTCTTCATTGGTGACTTCTAAAAGAAATGACGCTTTAACAAATCGTTTACTGTCTTTCATGTTTGTGATGATCGAATCTTTTAGTACATAAGTGAAAACCGGTATTTCTGTTTCTTCCGGAATGACCTCCTGCGTCTTTTCAGGAAGTGCCTGAATATTTTTCTTAGGGAGAACAACAAGAAGCAATATGGTGGTTATTGTTGTTAATATTAGTATTGCTGCTGCCATGATTATGATTTTCTTCATCTGCTTACCTCTTCTATAATCTCTGAACTTTTAAATAATACGATATCAGTTCGCCTGTTCTTGGCTCTTCCTTCATCTGTATCATTGGTATCAATAGGTTGAAATTCTCCATAAGCTACTGCCACAAGTTTTTTCTCAGGGAACTCTGAACGGTCTATGATATAATGTAATACCACGAGCGCTCTGGCTGATGACAGTTCAAAATTATCTCTGTAAAGCGAATTATTGATAGGGACATTATCTGTATTACCTTCAATCGACACTTTCTTGATAATATTCTCATATTTATTCACAACATCCATGACACTGATCAGCACAATTTTTGCTCTTTCATCTAAATCAGCTTCACCTGACTTAAATAGAATCTGATTATCGAATCTGATGATAATCGCTTCATCAGTTTTCAATATCTCTAAATTCCACTGATTTTCTTCCATCATTGAAAGTTTCACCAGTTGTTCATAGAGAGCATCCTCCTTAGTTACTATATCGGTAATATTATTGATTTCTTCAAGTTTATCAGGAGGATTCTCTTCAGTATATTCTTCTTCATTCATTTCCTCATCTTTTTTCAGCATATCTGAGATGATTGAAGAGCTGGATCCATTCGGAGTGTCAAGGTTAATCAGTGCCATCTCATTTTCTGTCGGTATATTGATAACGGCAGGTTTTCCGCTGAACGACTGAACAATCTGTTTCCACTTCTCGGCATCAATGGTAGAAAAAGAAAAAAGCAACACAAAAAATGTTAGTAACAATGACATGACATCACCATATGAAACAATCCAGTCTGCCACTCCAGGGCCATTATCAATCGGTTTCTTTTTCCTCATCCTCTTTCTTTTCCTTCTTTATTAAATATGAACTTAATTTTTCCTTAATAGTAAAAGGTGATTCACCAGATTGAATCGATAGAATCCCTTCCACAATCATTTCCTTGCTTTCGCACTCGTATTTGCTGATGTTCTTTAATCGTCCTGCCAGCGGTGTAAACACAACATTGGCAAGTAATGCCCCGTAAAATGTGGTGATCAATGCAATGGACATGGAAGGGCCTAGTGTTTCTGAGTCGTTCAGATTTTTCAGCATCTTAATCAGGCCAATCAATGTTCCGATCATTCCGAAGGCTGGAGCGAATTTCGCTGCATCATTCATGAAGTCCTGTTCCAGTTTATCCTGATCCTCTTTTAATGTGATATCCAGTTCCAGAATGTTCTTGGTCAGTTCAGGACTCGTACCATCAACAACGAGTAATATCCCCTTTCTGAAAAAGTCCTCTTTTATTTCACTGGCATAGCTTTCAAGGGCAAGTAATCCTTCTTTCTTTGAGGCATAAGCCAGTTCTATGATTTTATCAAGAAGTTCCTGACGGTTTACTGCTTTATAGGTGATGACTCTGATAAAAGCTTTTATTCCGCCAATAAAGCTAGTTAAGGGGTAATTAAACATCATGGCACCGAAAGTACCACCTATAACTATGAAAATAGATGATATTTCATAGAAGTCTTTTATACTGCCATCCGATACAATCGCCCAGATGACGAAAAATGCTCCTAATAGTAGTCCTGCCAGTGATGTGAAGCCCATTGTTTAATTCCCCTTAATTAATATTTCTATTGTCGCTTTATACATGATTACCTTATCAATGATGTCTTTTGCACTTTCCTTGACAATGAATTTATTCTTTGTCACAGTAGTGATTACAGTGTGAGGTGTCTCCTCAATGCACTCAATCAAATCTGAGTTAATAACAATTTCCTTATCATTGATCTGTGTTAGAATAATCATGCTTTCCTACCTTTTATTTTTTATCTCTTCAGATTGACAAGTTCCTGCAGCAATTCATCGGAGACCGTTATGATTCTTGAATTGGCCTGGAACCCTCTCTGTGCAACGATCATTTCAGTGAATTCCTTTGCCAAGTCAACATTTGACATTTCCAGTGAACCAATGGCAATGGATCCTCTTTCACCGGTATTTGCAGTTCCAACACTTGGATCACCTGAGTTCCATGTAGCTGAAAACATATTGGCACCGATTTTTTCCAGCCCGTTCGGATTGATGAATGAACTGATGGCAAGTGTAGCCACATGCTGCTGTAACCCATTAGTAAACTGTCCGATGACTTTCCCGTCTCTGTCAATGCTTAAATTTTCAAGTTCACCGGAAGTAAAACCGTTCTGTACTCCTGAAATGTCTGTGCTGTTGGCATACTGTGTGAAGTTCTTTGCATCAAATATAATATTGTCAGCTTCAATGACAAGATCATCTGCACCTGAGGTAAACTCAATGGTGATGGCAGGAGTTACCGGCACAGTAGTGGTTGAAATTTTCCCCATGGCATCAAATGTGATTGTTCCTCCAGTCGCTCCGGCAGAAACTGTCATGTTATCATCATCTTCTATGATACTGTAATCATATTCATTATCATTGGCTGTTTTCATGAACTTGAAGGTAATGGTATGGTTGTCTCCGAGTGAGTCATATACTGTAATGTTATACAGAATTGCATTTTCTTCAGTAGTTGAATTATATTCTGCAGTCTGGCTGTTGATGTTTCCGGTGAATGTTATTTTATCTGTGGCTTTTGCTTCCATTTTCAAGTTTGCAAAATTTAACACTTCTACAGGTGTACTGGAGTCAATAACTCCTTGTGCATTCTGATTCCAGCCTAAAACCCTGGCTCCGCTGCTGCTGACAAAGCTCCCGTCTCTGTCTATATTGAAATTCCCTGCTCTTGTATAATACTGGCTGATTCCATCTGAAACCATGAAGAATCCTTCTCCGTCAATGGCGAGATCATTTGGATTATCAGTTCTCTGGATACTTCCAGAGGCCATATTGGTGTTGATGTTCCCGATGGTGACACCTAACCCTATCTGCTGAGGATTTGTTCCGCCGTTTCCTTCTTCTGAAGGTGGTTGAGCTGATTTAATCAGCTGGCTGAATACTTCCTCAAATGAGACTGAACTGCTTTTAAAAGCAGTGGTATTGACATTGGCTATATTATTACCAATGACATCCATTTTTGTTTGGTGTGATAAAAGACCTGATACACCAGAGTACATTGAACTTAACATTTTTAACCTCTTCTTTCATAAATACCGTTTCATAACTTATCAGTCAGTCAAAGTTATTTCGCTTCCATTCAGGTCCAGCTAAATATAAACGGCTCCATCAATATTTGTGAAAACTCTGTTTTCCAAATTATTCTTATCTATTGCAGTTATGATTGTTCGTGAATCGATATTAACTACAAATGCCATATCATTAAATAAAATTAATGAATCCTTTATTCCTTTTTTTGAAGCAATATCGATTGCCTCATTGACTTTCTCTTTCGTACTGTCAGAGATGGTCATGCTTCTTTCCATGATTCTCATTTCAGCATGTTTCGAGAACTTCAGTTCTTTTAGCGCTTCTTGAAAAATATCTCCGAACTGTCCTTCATTCTTCTTCTCCGGAGCAGAAATGCTGTTGTTGTATGTAGGGATTCCTGTGATAACAGGTCTGATAAATTTATCTTCCATATTATTCACTGACATCCATGACATTCTCCAGATAGATTGAAGCTCCGTCCATATTCAGTAAAACCTTGTTGTTGACATAGGAAACACTTCTCACCTGACCGCTTACCATCTGGGTTTCATTTTCATTGACATTCACTGTTCCCATTACATTTTTCCCGATATAATCAAGTGCTTTACTTTCATAGAATTCCTGGTTAAGTGAATTTATTCCATCAAGCATTGAAAACTGGACTACCTGAGTAATGTATTCAACATCATTCATAGGTTCTAATGGGTTCTGATTCTTCAGCTGTGTAATCAGTACATTCAGAAATTCATCTGAAGTCAATGTGCCTGCTGATTCCTTTTTTACATTGGTGGTGATATTACTGTTACTTTCCAGTGAAACTACATTCATACTCTTCCTCCTTATACATAAACATTAACTAAGCTGCCACTTTTTACCTGCTGTTCGTAATCAACTGTTTCATCCTGATTCATTACAATCAGATTGTTCTTATAGAACTGATGATTCTGATGAAAACGACTCTGACTGAAAGTATCTTGACCATTACTCTGATACTGGTTAAACGAGTTGCTGATCATTTCTCTTACAGACACTTTAATTGAATCTGCTCTGATGCCTTTTTCCTGTAAAGACATAGTCAGTTCATTCAATTGTTTCATGACAACTTCTTTTACTTTCACATTGTCTGTAATAATTTCTGCTTTGACATATTCTGAAGTTGTCTGCACTTTGATTGATATGTTCCCAAGAGAATCAGGTTTCAGCTTAATATTGATTATATTGCCATCTTCAATGTTTTTTAAATCGATTTTTTCCACGATCTGACTGACAATGTTAATATCATTATTCCTTACGCCATCTTGTACCGGGGTAATATTCTTCATACCAACTTGCATGCTTTTATTGTCGACTGCTACTATGAAATCTTCACTGTTATTTGTCAGTTTTTCTGTAAATTTAATCGGATCTGAGTTTTTTTGTGCTTCTTCTTTCATGCCTAACCCTTTTAAGCCGTTTTTAATGATTTCAATGTCGTTTTTAAAATCAGATTGATTACTTTCATTCTTAATCACTTCTCTAAACTCCTTTACATTTTCATGTAAAAAGTTCTTGAACTGACTTTCAAATTCTGATTTCATTCTTTTAAAATTAATGACTTCTTTTTCATTTCCCACGTCTTTTATACTGTTTTCAGTACTGATAATGCGAACCTGATCTGTTTTTGGTTTCATTTCATGTTCGATGGTGATCACGTTTTTAGCAGACTGAAGTTCTGTGCTACTTCTGACTTCCTGAACTTTTTCCTGTTCCGGCAGAGTTTCTGAAAATTGATTCATTGGAATGTCAGTTTTTTCAGATGCTGGCATGACGACATTTTTTTCATTGATGACAGCTAAACTGCTATAACCCTGATTGACTGACTCTTTATAGAGAGTCACTGATGTCATTGCTTTATCAACAATAGTTTCAAGCTCATTTAGCTGCTCTGCTGGAATTTTCGACATGAAGCTGAACAGCAGACTGCCAAGTTCATCCTGAGGCATGTTTTTGATGTCGCTGTCATCTGAATTGAACTCTTTAAGCAGACCGGCAAGCTTCTGACAAAGAGAAAGAAGCACATCATTACTTTCATCACCGGTACTTGCAGGCTGAGTTGTCTGTAGACTGGTTATGCTGTTGAAGATTTCCAGAAATGGGATTATTCCTTTTTCTTGACTTTTTACAGAATTGTTTGTTGCCAAAATAACAAGTGAATTAACACTTGGTGTAAATTGCAATTATTTCACCTCCTTGCTAATTTAATTTACTTATTATATCGGCAGCTTTGGTGGTTTCCATTAGCTCAAGGATTCCGGCGATTTCATCGCTTTTCATGCTTTTAAGAATTTTAAGCATAAGATTTTCATCAGGCATGGCAGTTAAGATACTTGCGGCGTTTTTCGGTTCCATACTTCCATAGATTTTACCAAGTTCTGACACTTCAAGTACTGCATTTTCAAAATCACTAATATTTTCTGACAACTGATCTTGTTCAAGTTTCAGTGTCTCAATTTTCTGATTAAGTTCTTCTTCATTTTTAGCAAGCGCCTTTTCTCTTTTATCCAGCTCATTTCGGCTGTCTTCAAGCGCCTGATATTCAACAACAAGATTCGCTCTTTCGGCAGAGAGAAGTGTTGCTTTCTCCTCTTCTAGTTTAGTCTGATATTCATATTCAAGCTGATCTGTCAGCAACTGTTTTTCAACTCCTAATAATTTAGTAGTGATATTATTTCTAAGTGAGGATCTCCATCCTGCAAGATCTAAAATAAAAATGATGATGAAAGCTAATAAAACTGATAACACAAGAACAATGGCGATTTCTTTAAACGGTATTTTTATTTTAACAGTATCCTCTTCGTCTTCTCCGTCTTCATTTTTCGTACTGCTTTCTTTAAAATATTCTTCTTCGTTCTCTTTTTCTTTTTTCTTCATGAAATTAAACATTTTTAATAATTTCATGATAAAGCTGCCATTCTTTAATTTTGTTTCTTCACCTGTTTCGATATTATCTTTTACATCATTTTTCTTTTCACTCAACTTTTTCCACCTCACTATTATTGGAGTATTTATACATTATCCGCTCTTCAAGCTCTTTCTCTTCATCTTTTTTAATTTTATCAATATATGCTTTATATTGATTAGCTTTCAGCTTTTCATATATGTTAAGCTGTTTCTTGGCCTCTTTTAATGAGGTCAGTCTTTCTTCTTCTATTATCGAAAGCTTTTGAATCTCCTGTTCTTGAATTGAAATTGACTGTGACAGTTCTTCTATGAAGATTTTGCTTTCCTTAAACTCATGTATGTTGAGTTGACTTCCGTTTTTATTCTGCAGTTTATTGATTAACACATTTTTCTGCTGTGACAGGGTTTCTTTTCTTTTTTCAGCCTCACTCAGAATATCTCTTATTTCTTTTAGCTTAACAGCACAAGCCTGTTCGAGCTCTTCTGCGTTTTCCAGTAATACCTGATAGGTAAATTTAAATTTCTTCATAGGCTAAACTTCACACAACCAGGTTTTTCAGCATCTCGATGCTTTTATTGCCATCTACTGTCTCATTCATGTCCTGTTTTAAAAAACTGTTGATTCTATCAATGTTCTTCATGGCAATATCAATCTCTTTATTACTTCCTGCTTTATAAGCTCCAATACTGATCAGGTCTTTATAGTTCTCATAGGTTGCCATGATATTTCTCACATTTGCTGCTTTTTCATAATGCTCTTTGTCAATGATTTCCGGCATGACTCTGCTGATGCTGTTTAAGATATCAATGGCAGGAAAATGATTTTTTGATGCCAGTTCTCTTGAAAGGACAATATGTCCATCTAATATACCTCTGACTGCATCTGAGATAGGCTCATTTAGTTCATCTCCTTCTACCAGAACAGTGTACAGGGCTGTGATGCTAGCATTTTCGCTGCATCCGGTTCTTTCAAGCAATTGAGGTAACATGGAAAATACAGAAGGAGTATAACCTCTTGCCACCGGTGGCTCCCCGACAGATAATCCCACTTCTCTCTGAGCCATGGCAAATCTGGTTAATGAGTCCATCATGAAAAGAACATTATAATTCTTGTCTCTGAAATACTCTGCAATTGTGGTGGCCACTAAAGCAGCTTTGACTCTGATTAATGCCGGCTGATCTGATGTGGCAACAACGACTATTGATTTTTTCAGTCCTTCCTCTTTCAGATCACGTTCCAGAAAGTCATTGACTTCCCGTCCACGTTCTCCAACCAGAGCAATGACATTGATATCAGCACTTGAATTTCTGGCTACCATTCCAAGCAATGTGCTTTTACCGACCCCTGACCCTGAAAATATGCCGATTCTCTGCCCTTGTCCACACGTCAGAAGCGAGTCCATCGCTTTTACCCCCAGATGGATCGGAGCTGCTATTCTTTTTCTGGTGTATGGATTTGGAGGAGGTGAATTGACAAATCGTATTTCATTAGCTGAAAATCCGCTGTTGTCAATCGGTTCTCCCAGACCATTTAAAATTTTTCCTATCAGTTGCTCACTGACTTTTATATTCAACGGATTTCCGGTTGATTCAACCTTGTTTCCATTTTTTATTCCTTTAGTATCGCCATATGGCATCAGCAGTATGCGACTGTCCGTGAAACCGACAACTTCTGCATCCACTTGTTCTTTCATGTCTTTATAAATTTTACAGACCTCACCTATCTCAGCTTTAGGTCCGTTGGACTCAATACTTAACCCGACAATTTTCTTTACCTGTCCTACTTGTTTAAAACTGTGGATATTGCTTAATTCATTTTCATATTTCTTGAAATCAATTTTATTCATTTTATCCTGCTACTACGACTAATTTATTTTTAATTTCACTAAGCTGTGTAGAAAAACTGATATCAATATCTCCGTTTTCAGTTTCTAAAATGCATTGATAATCCTTAAGTTTCTTGTCGCATTTAATTTTCAGCATAAATTCTTCAATTTCATTATTAGGATAAAGCATTGAAATGTTCTTTCTGTTCATTCTTGCACAGATAAGTTCATAATCAGCTTCAATGATTTTAACGATTGCATTTTCAAATATGCTCTTAATGCTGTTATAGTTTGTCTGAATTTCCTTGCCTATAATCTTGTAGGTAATCGATTCAACTAATGAAAGCATATCTCTCTCATGATTTTTGGCCATGGTATGCTTTGTTTCCAGCATTTCTTTGACAAGATCTATCGCTTCATTGATTTTCGACTGATATTCTTTCAAAGCCATCTGTTTTCCTGATTCAAACCCGTCGGAGTATTTTAACTCATTTTCTTTTTTTGCAGCGTTAATGATTCTTTCTGCTTCTTTTTGTGCATCTGCTATCATCATTTCTGCTTCTTTTTTGACTGCATTGAGATCAATGTTGCTTTCAAAAGCATCGTTGAATACTTTTTCTTGTTTTTTACTCTCGACAGAACACTCGTTGAAGCTCATATGATACTTATGGCTTTGTACTATGACTTCTGAATTCTTAAAAATATTACCCACTTTGATGCTCTCCTTATCTTTATAAGTATTGGTTTTGTCTACATTAACTGTATCGGTAAAAAATTCTTTTTATATACTTTCATTTATTCTATGATTTCATCTCCACCTGATTTTCTGATGAATATTTCACCTTTTTCATCAAGTGCTCTGATAATGCTGACCAATGCCTGCTGTGCTTTTTCTACTTCGCTGAGTCTGACAGGACCAAGTAATTCCATTTCCTCTGTGACCATCTGTTTAGCACGTTTGGAAAGATTGTTCAGAATTACTTCCTTGACTTCCTGAGTAGCTGCCTTCAAAGCAACAGAAAGATCTTTAGTATCAACATCTGACAGGAATCGCTGAATTTCCTTATTACCAAGATTGACAATGTCTTCAAAGACAAACATTCTCTTTTTGATTTCATCAACTAAAGAATCGTCCCTGTCCTCCAGAAGTTCGAAAATCTGCTTTTCTGTTCCTCTGTCTACTGAGTTCAATATATTGACCAGTACTTCCACTCCTTCTGTCTTTGTAAATGAGTGTGTCACAATTCCAACAAATTTATCTTCCATTACTTTTTCGATATCAGAAATGATTTCAGGTGAAATCTTATCCATCAATGCAATTTTGATAGAGATGTTTGCCTGTCTTTCTTTGGGAAGCATTGACAATATAGCTGCTGCCTGCTGATTTTTCAGATAGGATAACACAAAAGCAATGGTCTGGTCTCCTTCATGCTGAATATAGTTAAACACTTCTACCGGATCAACATTTTTCATAAAATCAAAAGGTGATGATTTATTCAGGTCCATCATGTCTGAAATCAGTTCCATGGATTTTTGAGGGCCCAGTGTTTCATAGAGTACTTCCTTTGCATATTCAACACCGCCTTTATCAATATATCTCTTAGTCAGACAATTGTTGTAAAAATCCTTTAAGATCTCAAGCCGGTCTTTCTGCTCAAGAGTCTTGTGATTAACAATCTCGAAAGTGATTACTTTGATATCATCTTCATCAAAAAATTTCATCACTTTAGAAGCTTGATCTTTACCAAGCATTATTAATAAATTCGCTGCTTTTTGTTTTCCTGATATTCCTTCAATTGAACCCATTAATAACTCCTTTCATCAATCTTCTGAGATCCATTTTTTCAACAACTCTGCGACACTCTCTGGGCTTTTATCGACATATTTCTCAATTTCATTCTTATAATTTTTCTCAGGGTCTTTAATCGCCCTTAATTCCTCAAGATCCTCTTCCTCTTCTTCTATGATTTCATTTTTTTTTGAGTGCTTTTTTCCTTTACTACCGCTTTTAAGAACCAGCAGAATCATCATTATCAGAATAAATCCAAAGACTATGGCAATAAGGGATAACAAGAACTTAGTGTCTGAGAAAACTCCGCTTCCTCCGATTTGAGCAGCAGCATTGGCTACAACAGCATCCAGGTCAATTTTCTCAGAAAAAGGCATTGCCTGAGTCAGCACATACTGTTCATCTATTCCGACTGCATATGCTGCAATTTTAGAAACATTGTCAAGGGTTTCCTGGTCAAGGTCTTCTCCGTTGACAAGAATGGAAACTTTGATGTTTTCAATCTTTCCTTGCTCATATTCCAGAACTTCAAATTTCTGATTGACTAGGTAATTTGTCGATGTTTCAGTTTTTGTTGTATCATTAGTGGAAGTTGCATCCTGTCCGCCTGCTGTGGTTCCGCCATCTTGCTGCTGTAACTGTTCTTTCACTTCACTGATCGTAGAGACAATCCCGTCTTCATCGATAACTGGTGTGAATATTGTTGATTCCTGAGACAATTTATCAAAGTTCATCTGGATGCTTGCTGCTACTTTAACATTGTCAAATCCGAAAATAGGTTCTACCATGGAAAGAATCTGATTCTCAAATTCCCTCTCAAGTTCACTTTCAAGTGAATACCTGTCAGATGTCAGCGAAACATCATTATTGGATCGAACATTTAAAATATTCATGTTGGTATCAATGATGGCCACATTATCTGCTATGAGTCCTGAAATACTTCCACAGACCAGATTTTCAATGGCTTTGATCTGAGACGCAGATATCTGCTGAGAATTTCCAAGATCAATCACGACAGAAGCCGTGACAGGTTTTTTTTCATTTGCAAGTACAAACAGATCATTTTCAGGATAGCTTATAGTGACAATAGCTCCATTGACACCATTGAGTGTTTTAATGGTATTCTGCAGTCTGTCCTGTAACTGGAAAATCATATAATTGGTTTTTTCTGAGTCTGATACACCTACACTCACGTTATTCATGTAAATGTCATAATTTAATCCGGTTTTCGGATATCCTTCAGAAGCCATCAGCATTCTAAAGTATTCTTCTTCTTTTTTATCTATGAGAATAATGGATTCATTCTGCATTTTAACATCAGCGTTTAATTCAGTTAATTGAGTATAGATATTACCTGCTTCATACACATCCAGTCCGCTGTACATGACAACATAGTCTTTCTGATTGATCAATACTAAGAGAGAGGAGATTCCAATAAGAAGAACAATTGTAAGAAATACAATTCTTCCTCGCTTTTTTTCGCTTAGACCTTGCCATAAGTTCTTTATTTTACCTGGAATGTTTTTGATTGTATCAAACATAGTCTAATTCTTCCCCCACGCTATACTCTTTAAATCTGCATACCCATTATTTCTTTATAGGCTTCAACAATTTTATTTCTGATTTGCATTGTATACTGTATGGTCAAATCAGACTCAACGATACCGATGAGTGTTTCATTAATATTATCCAAATTACCTGAAGCGAGTTTTGAAAGGTTTTCCGCATTTGTTTTTTCTGATTCAACAATATCTTTCACAGCATTACCCAGCAAGTTATCAAATTCTGATTTCTGCTGTACAGTGGAAATCTTGTTGTTTCCCATATTCTTTATGGATGTTATATTACTTATGTTACTTATGTTAGCGATGCTACCTATTTTATCAATCATCATATCCTCCAAATTACTAATCTGCTATTTTAAGTGTTTTTACCAGCATGTCTTTTGTTGAATTGAAAACTGTCATGTTTGCTTCGTATGCTCTGGATATTGACAGTAAATCAAGCATTTCTTCAGTGATATCAACATTTGACTTCAGAATATATCCCTCTTCATTGGCATATGGATTATCCGGGTCATACACCAGTTTAAACGGTGACTCATCTTCATTCACTGATGATATCTTGACACCTTTTAAATCAAGCTTCATTTTTTCTGTATCAAGATAATTAATGAAACTGTCATCAGGTCCGACAGTGGCTATTTTCCTTTTATAGGGCTCATTTGTTTCAGTGCGAATCGTTTCTGCATTGGCTATATTCTGGGAAATGATATCCAGTTTCATTTTATTGGCTGATAGTGCAGAAGCACTGATGTTTAATGCATTAATTTTTGTCATAGCTTTTATCTCCCCTCATTAATGACATATTCAATTTTTCTTAGTTCTCTGGTAAGCGCCTGAATCAGCGCATTATATTCAATACTGTTTTCGACTAATGAAGTCATTTCTTTTTCCATGTCCACATTGTTTCCGTTAGGTTTGACTATACCATCTGTTCTTTCCTGAACACTAAAAGAAACAGTATCATTATTTATGAAACTGTTCAGCTCATTGACAAACACGTCTTTTGCTTTATATCCATCTGTTTCTGAATTGGCGATATTGTCAGAAATAACCTGGTTACGATTCCAGCTTTTATTTAGACCACTAATGATTATCTGAGAACTTCCAAATAAATTGTTAAGCATCTTATTAATCCCCCCAATAATCTGCTAACTGTCACATCATAATGTGACTTTACTTTGATTCCCTTCAAACCTTACCCGTTAAATCCTTTTAAGGGCTTATTAGTGTAAACATTTGTTGCGATTTATCTTTGCTGCAATCTGTAATCCTGTTCTAACTATTACCATAAAAAGTTAGTTAGCGATTACTAACTTATTTTAACACAAAATAAACCTGTTGTAAATATCAGTTTGAAAAATATTTAAAAAATTTTTATGTGATTAAATTGAATTAAGAAATACTCAGATATTTAAAACTATTTTACATTCTCTTGCAATTTCAAGTTCTTCATTTGTTGGAATAACCAGTATTTGAACATTCGCTTCTTTTTTAGAAATATTCATTTCAATTCCAACCGCCTGCTCATTTTTTGCCACATCCAGTTTTATTCCCATATATTCCATCTCTTTAGTAATCAGTCTTCTGACAAGCGCGTTGTTTTCGCCAATCCCTGCAGTGAAAACAAGAGCATCAATCCCGTTCATGACACCAATATATTCTGCAATATATTTTTTTACACGATATGCAAACACATTAATAGCCAGTTTTGCTCTTTCATTTCCCTCGCTGCTTGCTTTAAGAAGATCTCTGAAATCTGAACTGACTCCTGATATGCCAAGCACACCTGACTCTTTATTTAAATAATTAGTGGTTTCTTCTGCTGTCATGTGTTCCTTTTCCATGATATATGAGATGAGAGCAGGGTCAATTGTTCCGCTTCTCGTTCCCATGGCTAACCCTGATAGAGGGGTGAATCCCATGCTTGTTTCAACAGATTTACCTTGTTTTATGGCACAGATACTGGCCCCGTTACCAAGATGGCAAGACACAATATTAATCTGATCTAAAGGTTTTTTGAGTATTTCTGAGGTTCTGTTGGCAATATACTTGTGACTGGTTCCGTGAAATCCGTATTTTCTGATAGCGTGCTTTTCATAAAGTTCAAATGGGATGGCATAAATATAGGCATACATGGGAATAGTCTGGTGAAAGGCTGTATCAAACACTGCTACCATTGGTGTATCAGGCATTTCCTGTAAACAGGCTTCTATCCCGATGATATTAGCCGGGTTGTGAAGAGGCGCAAGGTCAATGCAGTCTCTGATTCCATCCAGCACGTAATTGTCAATCACCACTGATTTACTGAACTTCTCTCCTCCGTGAACCACTCTGTGACCAATGGCATCGATTTCATTGATATCACCAATGACACCATAATCTTCATTGACTAAATATGACAGCATGTCATCAATGGCTTCAAGGTGGTTTTTGATGTTTTTCGTGGTTTTATTATAATAATTATCCTTGCCATAATACTTATGAACACTGTCATAAAAGCCTATGCGTTCGCATAAACCTTTTGCCAGTGATATTTCATTATCCATATCCATCAACTGATATTTTAATGATGAGCTGCCTGTATTAATGACCAATACTTTCATTTATTACTCCAACTATTCTGATAACTGTGCTTGTACTGAGGTAATCGCTACGACACCGACAATATCTTCAGCCGAACATCCTCTTGATAAGTCATTGACCGGTTTTGCTATTCCTGATAACAGCGGTCCATAAGCTTCTGCTTTTGCCAGTCTTTCTACCAGCTTATATCCGATATTACCGGCATTAAGATCCGGGAATATCAGTACATTGGCATTACCGTTCAAAGGACTTCCCGGTGCTTTTTTAGCAGCAACAGCTGAAACAATAGCAGCATCCACCTGCATTTCACCATCAATCACTAAGTCAGGTGCTTTTTCTTTTGCCAGTCTAGTCGCTTCAATCACCTTTTCAGTTAATTCACTTTTTGCGCTTTTATAGGTTGAATAGGAAAGCATGGCCACTCTAGGTTCTTCACCGATCAGTGTCTTAAATGATTTTGCAGTGGAAATGGCAATTTCCGAGAGCACATCTGCATCAGGGTTTTCAATCAAACCGCTGTCACCAAAAGCGAATGTTCCATTAGAACCGTATTCACAGTTTGGAACACACATAATAAAGAAAGCGGATACTTTCTTGACACCAGGTGCTGTGCTGATGATTTGAAGGGCTGGAAGCAGCGTTTCTCCAGTGGAGTGTATCGCTCCTGCTACCATACCATCTGCATCTCCCATTTTCACCATCATGATTCCGAAGTACATTTTATTTTTAAGTGTTTCTCTGGCTTTTTCCAGAGTCATTCCTTTATGCTGTCTGAGTTCAAACAGTTTCACTGCATAGGCTTCCATATCAGCAAATTTATCTATCTCTACAATCTTAGCTTTACTTAAATCAAGTCCTGCTGCATCTCTTTCAATCTGAGCTTTGTCACCAATAAGAACTAAATCTGCAATTTCTCTCTTTAATATGTCATGAGCTGCTTGTAATGTTCTCATATCCTCTGTTTCTGGTAGAACGATTGTTTTTTTGTCTGCCTGAGCTTTTTTGATCATTGTTTCTAAAAATTTCATTTTTCATCTTCCTTTTCTTACTTAAAAATGCTTATGTATTATACCTTATTTCAATATTATTTTACACCCTTTTTATATGGATTATTTTAATTTATTCAATTTTTCTTCTAATAATCTGCTAATCATCTGCGGATTCCCTTTTCCTTTTGATTTCTGCATGACCTGGCCGATTAAAAAGCCAATGGCTTTCGTGTTTCCTCCAAGGTAATCATTCACTGACTTCGTATGCTGTGCTATGATATTCTCTATCATTTCAGATAATGCACTTTCATCATTAACGACTGCCAGATTCTCTTCTTTTACAATGGCGGCCGGATCTTTTCTGGTTTCATACATCATAGACAGTACTTTTGAAGCTATGTTCTGACTGATGGTACCGGCTTCAACCAGGCTGATTAATTTTGCCAGTTTATCGCCGTCAAACGGAATAGCCTCATCATCATACTGATTCATCAGTTTCATCAGGTCTCCCATGATATAGTTGGACGCTTTTTTAGGATTAGCTCCGCTTGTTACAGCCTGTTCAAAAAAGTCTGATATGTTTTTTGACACAGTCAGTAATTTAGCATCATATTCAGGAAGCTGATAATCGTTAATATATTTATTAACTCTATCTTCTGGTAATTCAGGAAGTTCTTTCCTTATTTTACTAATCTGCTCATCAGTCAATTCGATTGGTACCAGATCAGGTTCAGGGAAATATCTGTAATCATGAGCTTCTTCCTTGCTTCTCATTGAATAACTTTTCCCTTTAGTATCATCCCATCTTCTGGTTTCCTGTACAATAATATTTCCATGTTCAATTTCACTGATCTGCCTTCTCTGCTCATGCTCTGCTGCTCTTAAAATAGATTTGAATGAATTGAGGTTTTTCATTTCAGTTCTGGTTCCGAACTTTTCCTGTCCTATGGGTCTGACTGACAGGTTAACGTCAGCTCTTAGAGACCCTTCTTGCATTTTACAGTCAGAAGCTCCGATATATTGAATGATGGAACGAACTTTTTCAACATAAGCTTTGGCTTCTTCTGCTGAGCGTATATCAGGTTCACTGACAATTTCAATGAGCGGAACACCACAACGGTTATAGTCTATAAGAGATCCTGTCCCCCACTGGTCATGTATCAGCTTTCCGGCATCCTCCTCCATATGGATTCTGGTGATGCCTATTCTCTTTATTTTCCCGTCCACCTCAATATCAACATAACCGTTTTTGCATAACGGCAAGTCAAATTGAGATACCTGATAAGCTTTTGGAAGGTCTGGATAAAAATAGTTCTTTCTATCCATTTTTGAAAAATGCGCAATCTCACAATTAAGTGCAATTCCCGCTCTGATGGCATATTCAACCACTTTTTCATTCATGACAGGAAGAGTTCCCGGCATGCCTGTGCAGATAGGACAGCAATGTGTATTAACCTCACCACCGAAAGCGGTTGTGCAATCACAGAATATCTTGGTTTCTGTCGCCAGTTCCACATGGATTTCAAGGCCGATGACTACTTCATATTCCATTATTTTGCCTCCTTAATCAGTCCTTGAAATGATGACTGTTGTTCGTAGGCATAAGCAATCTGAAGTATTTTTCTCTCATCAAATGCTTTTCCGATGATCTGTAATCCGACAGGCAAATGATGACTGTCAAATCCGCAAGGGATAGATATGGCAGGTAGCCCTGCAATATTAACTGAAACCGTATAGACATCACCAAGATACATTTCAAGAGGATCTTCTGATTTCTCTCCGATTTTATAGGCAGTGGTAGGAGCGGTCGGCCCGATGATGCCATCATAAGTTTCAAAAATCTTGTCAAACTCATTTTTTATCAGTGTTCTTACCTGCAGTGCTTTTTTATAGTAAGCATCATAATATCCTGAACTTAAGGCATATGTACCAAGCATGATTCTTCTTTTTACTTCTGCTCCGAATCCTTCACTTCTTGAGTTTTTATATAATTCAATTAAATTGGTATAGTTCTCACTGTGATAACCATATTTGATTCCGTCATAGCGCGCCAGATTTGAACTTGCTTCAGCAGAGGAAATGATATAGTAGGCAGCAATGGCATAATCCGCAAGTTTCAGGTCAACATATTCACAGACAATGCCCATTTTTTCATATTCATTAATAGCATTTAAGATGGAATCTTTAACTTCAGCAGAAATTCCACTTGCAAGATATTGTCTGGGTACTGCAAGTTTTATGTTTTTAATATCTTTTTTCAGATACTCATTATAGTCTGCAATATTTCTTTCAGAGCTGGTGGAATCATATTTGTCTTTCCCTGCAGTGGCATTAAGAACCAGTCCTGCATCTGTGACTGTTTTAGTAATCGGTCCAATCTGATCAAGACTGGAAGCAAAAGCGACAAGCCCGTACCGGGAGATTGTTCCGTAAGTCGGTTTAAGTCCGACCACACCGCAGAATGATGCAGGTTGCCTGATTGACCCCCCTGTATCTGAACCAAGGGTGAAAACTGCCATGTCAGCTGCTACACAGGCAGCTGAACCACCTGAAGATCCTCCTGGTACTCTGCTTAAATCATACGGGTTCTTTGTTTTTTTAAAAGCTGAGTTTTCAGTAGAACCACCCATGGCAAATTCATCCATATTCAGCTTTCCAAGTAAAATACTTCCGCTTGATTCTAGTTTTTCAACTACAGTAGCATTGTATGGAGGTTCAAAATTTTCCAGCATTTTAGAACCACAGGTAGTCTTGCTATCTTTTGTACACATGTTATCTTTAATAGCCATAGGGATTCCAGTCAATGGAGTAATATCCTTATTCTGATTGATTCTCTCTTGAATCAAGACAGCATTTTTCATAGCATTATCTTTGCAAAGAGATATATAGGCACTAATGTCCTTATCTTTGGCTTCAATTTTTTCATAATACTGATGAACAAGTTCTTCTACTTTGATTTCTTTGCTTATCAGTTTTCCATGTAATTGCTCAATTGTCATTCCACTACCTAACCTATTCCACAATTTTGGGCACTTTAAATGCACCGTCTTCTTTTACAGGGGCATTTCTCAGAATCTGTTCTCTGTCAAACGAAGGTGATACCATGTCTTTTCTGAAAATATTACTGACAGGTTTGACATGCTCCATCGGTATCACATTTTCTGTATTCAATGAGTTAAGTTTATCCATATAAGCTAAAATGTCTTCCATCTGTGCAGATAGCTTCAATGCCTCTTCATCATTGAAATTTAATCGCGCCAGATTGGCAACATAATCTACTGTATGTTTTGTGATTTTCACTTGTGACCTCCAGTATTTAGTAAAAATATATTATATAGCAAAGTGAATACTTTTTAAAGTTAAATTGCATGTTCTTTAAAGGTACCTTCAACAAATTGATAAATGCTGGTATATCCTGCTTTTCTGATATTGGAAACAGCAAAATCAAACATGAAATCAATATTATCT
The DNA here is from genome assembly GCA_016938455.1 of Clostridia bacterium. Classification (GTDB taxonomy): domain Bacteria; phylum Bacillota; class Clostridia; order DUPQ01; family DUPQ01; genus JAFGUQ01. The sequence continues at coordinate 5,285 of JAFGUQ010000297.1, read as the reverse complement.
TTCTGATGTGCATCTGCGTTGACGGTTACTCTGATTTTCCGTTTCCGGCACTCCTTTAATATCCATAATGAAGGATAAGTATCAGAGGTATACCCTCTTGACATTCCTCCTGTATTGACTTCCAAAACACAGTCATGTTTCTTAATTTCATCAAGGGTCATAAGCACCTGTGCCACATAGCTTTCATCGTTTTCATTATAATAAACATTGTTTCCATTGTTTTTCTTGATCAAGTCGAGGTGAGCCAGTATTAGTGGTCTGTACTCATTGATCATCATCCGGTAGGTTTCAAAATATTTGGTGTAGAAACTTTCCATGGAATGGTCAAATCCTTCTTCCAGAATCTTTTTAAAAACAGTAATATTATCATCAACAGTATCATAAATATCCAGTTTCTCAATATAAATATAGTGAACCGCAGCAAGATAAAAATCGAGATTCAGTTTATCAAAGCCGATATAGCTTTTCACATCGAGATTTTCAATATAGTCAAGTTCAAGACCTAGATAAACCGGAATCTCTTTTTTAAAAAGTACCTTTTGATTGTTAATATCTTCAATATATTTACCGGTGTTTTCCAGCTTCATAGACCAGCTATTTGGAAGCGGAACAGGAGAATGTGATGAAAACCCGATTCCGCCCATTTTCTTTTCAATGGCACTGTTGATGAAATCTGCAGGGTCACCTTTTCCATCACTGTATTTATCATGAGTATGTAAATTAATATACTTCATTTATTCATCCATATTATATTTATGATTGATGATATATAGCGGTCTGTTTTTACTTTCATCAAAAATTCTGGCAATATATTCTCCGACAATACCAAGCATGATCAGTTGAACACCACCGATAATCAGTATAAGGACTACAATGGATGCCCATCCTGTATTTGGCATATGTAATGCAAATTTCTGAATGATGACTACTATAGCATAAATGAAACCGGCAAGCGCCAGTACTATTCCAAGGTTTTTTGAAACGGTCAATGGTTTTGTCGAAAAAGAAGTAATCCCATCCATGGAAAGCTTCAGCATTTTTTTAAGAGGATATTTCGTTACCCCGGCAAACCGTTCTTCTCTTTCATACTCAATACCAATCTGCTTGAATCCTACCCATGCGACCAGACCTCTGACATATCTGTTGCGTTCTGTCAGGTTTTTCATGACATCACAGACTTTACGGCTGATCAGTCTGAAATCTCCAGTATCAACCGGAATATCAATATTACACATATATCTCAAAAAACGGTAGAAGGCTTTTGCAGTGACTTTTTTGAATAGCGATTCACCTTTTCTTTTCGCTCTGACAGCATAAACCACATCATATCCTTCATTGAATTTTTCAATCATTTCCACAATCAGTTCAGGAGGATCCTGTAAATCAGAGTCCATGACAATGACTGCATCACCCTTTGCATAATCCATTCCAGCGGTAATGGCAATCTGATGTCCGAAATTTCTTGAAAAATCAATGATCTTCAGCTTATGATTAAGTTTAGATTGTTCAATCATGATTTCCATTGTTTTATCTTTACTGCCGTCATTGACAAAAATGACCTCGTAATCACCTTCAATTTTTTCCATGACTTCAGTCACTCTTTTTACACATTCAAGTGCCACATCTTCTTCGTTATATAACGGTATGATTAATGAATACAGTTTCTTGCTCAAAAAATTCACCTCTATCAAAGTATTTACTAAAATTATATCATACTAATGGGGTCTTAACTATTTCTTCTTCCCCAGTTTTCTTGCCCACTTGAACATGCTGATGACATTTTCAGGAGGTACATCTTCCTGAATATTATGAGCGGCTGCGAAAATATATCCGCCATCGATATTCATTTGTTGAATCAGTTCACTAACAGCCTCACCAATACTTTTATCGTTTCCAAAAGGAAGCACTGACTGTGTATCAAGTCCACCATGAAATACAATGTCTTTTCCGAAATCATCTTTCAGTCTTTTCGGTTTCATCAGCTCGTTAGTCGGTTGAATCGGATTCAGAATATCAACAGAACAGTCTATAAGGGAGGGGATCAAATCATGAACACTGCCACATGAGTGATGAAGAAAATAGGCATCAGTGAATTGCTTGGTGTAGCTGACCCTCTCTTTTAAATATGGTTTTATGTTCTCATCAAACATATCCACTGACATGAACATACTGTTCTGTGTGGCAAAATCATCTCCGCTTGAAGTGAAGTGGATATACGGACCAACCTCTCTGTAATATATTTCAGTAATCGCTCTCTGGTAATCAATCACTTTTTCACTGAAATATTTGATATAGTCAGGATCCACAATCAGTTTCATCAGATAATCGTCAAACCCGCACATCCAGCACCCCAGTTCAAATATACCATAAACAGGATGTTCTCCGCAGATGATATAATCTGTGTTCTCATAATAGTTTTTTGCCTGTTCTTTATATGATTCAAGCAGTTTAAAATCGATACTGTCAGGATTTGGCCAACGATAGTTTTTCAAGTCGTCGATTGTAGTCCCCTTCAACGGGGAATGGACATTATCCCAGTACATGCCGTCAAATGTTCTTTTGATTCCCCATTCATCGATGTATTCCTTCTTGCTGACCTGCTGATAGAGTGAGTCATATGGGGTTAGTATTGTCCCGACTGATACCGTATCAATATCTAGAAAGTCTCTTATTCTCTGATCAATTCTCCTGGTTTTTCCAAACTCCGGATATTGATCAGACTCAGGTTTATACCCTAGATAATCAAGCAGCTTGTTGGCACTCATTCCCTCCATTGTAGACAGTGGATTCCCGCCCAGATCTAAAATAAGATTGTCTGGTTGTTCATGTCTCATTATTTTATAAAAATCTTCTCTTCTCCCCATGTTATTCTCCCATCATATAAACAAAAGGCTTAATGCAATTAAAGTCTGTCCCACATAATATGTAATCAGATTTGGTATAAAAAGCTTTCTCCTTGTTTCTTTCTGAAATTTTTCAAAGAATATTATAATATCAGAAATATAGAAAAGCAGTCCGCCAGCTGCAGTCATCATCGCATTTGATAGTCCAAAAGACTGATAAAACAGGAAAGAGAACGATTTGACGCACATGGTAGACAGTAGTATGAAATATGCAAAAACCAGAAAGTAGTTTTTTTTGAGTGCTACTTTGGAGATTTTCACTGAAAGCGGGAAAAGCAGCCAAAGGACAATCAGTATCACAATTTCAATCATACTCGTCCTGGTAGCATAGAAAAAACCGATGCAGTAAAATACATGCCCGATAAAAAAAGAAGTACCGGCTAATTTAAAGAAAAATTTTCTTTTGATAAAGCAAATCAGAATATCTCCGATGACACAGAACAGCAAAGCAGTTATTATGAAAACCGCAAAGATTTCCTGTCCGCCAGAAAAAAGAAACGAATGAACTGCAATGTAAAAAAACAGCAGACTTGTCAGTGATTTGAAAATAAGGCTGCGTTTTTTATTCTGATAATTTTTATTCCACAAGAGTGCAATTAAAGAAGCAGTTTCTACGGATAATAAAATATAAGTAATCTGCATATAACCCCCGGACAGTATTTCCTAAGAGATATTTTACCACAAATTTATTTTATTTTATTGATTAATTTAACAATTTCTTTCGCTTTAGCAATATATCCAGCTACGAGAATCTTCCCGTCAATAGCTAATGCAGGTGTTTTCATGACCCCCATGGCCATGATTTCTTTAAAATCCTTGACTTTTTCAATGACAGTGTCAATATTCAGTTCTTTTAAAGCTTCTTCAGTGTTTTTCTGCAATTTCTCACAATTGGCGCAACCGCCACCTAAAATCTGTACTTTCATTTTTTTCTCTCCTTATATCAGAAAATAACCTATTAAATTAAATAAATATCCTGTTAAGATAATTCCAATCCCGGTAATGATGACAAAGGTAATAATCAGTTTTGGTTTGATTACTTTCTTAAGTAATATCAGTTCAGGGAACGATAATGCGGTGACCGCCATCATAAATGACAGTGCAGTGCCAATTCCAACCCCTTTTTGTATCAATGCATCTGCAATCGGAATTGTTCCAAGCGCATTTGAATAAAGCGGAATCCCGGCAAGAACCCCAACAATCACTGCAAATGGATTTTCAGGTCCGGCATATTTCACAAGGAATGCTTCCGGAACCCACCCATGAATTGCTGCTCCTATTCCAATACCTAGTAATAAAAACAGCCAGATCCTCTTGATAATATCTTTCACATTGGCAAGCGCAAATGAGATTCTTCCTTTTTGAGTCAGTTCCTGGTTATCTAATGAGCCAACTTTTATTTCATAGACTGATTCATCAATGTGTTTTTCCATTTTCAGTTTTCCGATAATCATTCCTCCGAAAGTTCCGATGATGACACCTGTGATGACATAGAGAACTGCAATTTTCCAGCCGAACAAACCTAATAAAATGGCAAAAGCCGCTTCATTGACAATAGGTGATGTAATCAAGAATGAAAAAGTGACTCCAAGTGGCACACCTGCTTCTACAAAACCGATAAAAATAGGAACTGAACTGCATGAGCAAAAAGGTGTGACGATCCCCATTAAAGAAGCAAGAAAGTTACCTTTCAACCCACTGAATTTTGATAATATGTTTTTTGTTTTTTCAGGCGGGAAATAGCTTCTGATATATGAAATAGCAAAAATCATAATAAACAGTAATATGATTATTTTCACTGTATCATAAAAGAAAAAATGAAGACTGCCGCCTAACTTTGTATCTACAGAAATTTTAAACACATTTTCAACTAAAAAAGTCATTATGCTGTCAAGCCAATTAAACATTCTGTTTTCCCACATTTTTCAATGTTTCTATTTCCTTTAGTATAATGATTCCCGATAACTTCAGAATATCAAACACTTCTTCATGTTTAATCCTGTACATGATCTTATTTCCTTCTCTGCTGCTTTCAAGAATATCCGCATCTTTTAAAATTTTCAGATGCTGGGAAATATTAGGCTGGGTAGACTCATTCTGATCAAAAAGTTCACAGACACAAAGCGGGCCACCAGATAAAGCATTAATAAGTTCAAGTCTGGTCGGATGTCCGATTGCTTTAAAAAAATCTGCTTTCATTGTTTCAATTTTCATCTCTACCTCCATAAGTATATAAGTATCTTCTTATATACTAATGTATGTTGACAAGAATGTCAACAATCAACTCTTCAAATTACAATAATTCACGCGAGCTTTTCATCTCGTAATGAGATGAAAACAGGAGGAATCCCCCCTGTTTATGGTAAAAATTTCGCCATATTG
>JAFGUQ010000296.1 GCA_016938455.1 Clostridia bacterium | reverse complement strand
ATATGATTGCGATGAACTTTGTCTTCGGTGTGATCAAGCCTATCATTATATGAAAACCAGTATTCTCACATGTTACAGACACTTTGGGTTCGATGGATTGTATATTGATTTTGCCTGGCCGGGTCAGGCCATATGCACTGACTCATCTCATCACCATGAACAGGAGCTGTTTAATTTTTATGATTATTTCAGAATGATCAGGGAATTACGAAAAACAATCGGTCATGATGCCATTATGATCGGACATGGGGGAAGCATCATGGTGTCAAGCGATTTTGTGGAAGGGTTTGACGGATGTCTCACAGGAGAAGGACAAAAAGACATGGCACCTGAAACCATCGGGGTACAAAACGGAAATGCACCAACACTCTGGACATTTCATCGGAGAAAGCAGGATACTTTCCGGTCGGCCTCTTCCATGGCAGGAATCATAAGAGAAGGAATCACTCCTCATGTAGGACTTGGTATTTTAGGAAAATCAATCATAGCCACACTTGATCCTGCCCATACTCCGCCATATATCGCCTTATGGCAGATGTGGAGAGCTTTTCCGGTACATGAGGCCACCTACTATAACTATCTCACTGAAAAAGTGGTGACGCTTAACAATGATGAAGTCACTTACAGTCTTTATGTGACAAAAAGCAAGCAGATGCTGCTTATCATCTGCAACGGAGGAGGGTCATATGCAGAGAAAATGTTTTCTGTGGGAGTCAACATACAGCTTGACATGGAGAAACTTGCTCTTCCTGATACCATGTCATGCTATAAAATGAGCGGGAACACCTATGAGACTTTCAGAATAGCTCAACAGGAACCATGCCATAATGGAATGATTCATGTGGAGGAAATTGGGATTCATGAATTCATAGGATTCATATTGTCTGAAGATGAACCACCTGAAGAAATGGTGCAACTGGAGATGTATCTTGAGAACAGGTTTGAGAGACTTGCCGGTATCTACAGCAGTAAAATGAAGCGGTTGAAGGAGTGTGATCAGCTGCTTAAGCAATTTGAGAAGTCAAAAAGCAATAATCAACCTATGGAAGCTGACAAGCTGATGACCAGAAGAGTGGCTGAATAAGTGAAATTATGCTGTTTCATATAGATGGGGATAATTTCTTGGCAAGCTTGACACCGAATGACCGGCAGGCTTTCAGCGCTTCATCATCAGGGTTCCATAGGACACCCAGACCTTCTTCCATGACATCAAATCCGCAGTCCTTCAGTTTCTGAGTCATTAATTTTGGTGATTCACCACTCCATCCATAACTGCCAAACCCAGCTGCTTTTTTATTCTTGAATCTGAGACCTTTCATGGTTTCAATCAGAGAAGCCATATCGGATAAGATTCCCCGGTTTATAGTGGAGGAACCGGCTATGACCAGTTTTGATTTGAATACCTCAGTGATGACATCATTGTGGTCAGATTTACTGACATTGAATAGCTTGACCGAAAGTGTGGGATCATTTGAGATGACTCCGGCGGCAATGGCTTCTGCCATTTTCTTTGTTGCATTCCACATGGTGTCATAAAGTATGGTTACCTGATGCTCCTGGTAGTCATCAGCCCATGTCAGATACTGTGTGGCTATCTGCAGGGGATTATTTCTCCATATGACACCGTGGGCAGGGCAAATCATATCCACAGGAACATTGAAACCGATGACCTCATTGATTTTTTTAGTGACTAAAGGACTGAAGGGAGTCAGAATATTAGCATAATATTTCAATGCCTCCTGCCATAGTTCAGCCTGGTCAACCAAATCATTGTACATGAATTCCGATGCATAATGCTGACCAAACGCATCATTGCTGAAAAGTATCTTATCCTCAGTGTAATACTCAAACATGCTGTCAGGCCAATGAAGCATAGGAGCTTCGATGAAAATCAGTTTCCCTTTTCCGAGATCAAGGGTATCACCTGTTTTGACGGTAACAAAATTCCAGTCCCGGTGATAATGCCCTTTCAGTGATTTTATTCCGTTTGAAGTACAGTAAACAGGAACATCAGGAATTATTTTCAACAATTCCGGTAATCCGCCGCTATGGTCAACTTCTGCGTGATTGGCAATGACATAATCGATTTTTTTAAGATCAACAGTTTTTTTCAGATTGTCAACAAACTCTTTGCCAAAAGGTTGCCAAACTGTATCAATCAAAGCTGTTTTTTCATCCTGAATCAGGTATGAATTGTATGAAGAGCCTCGATTTGTTGAATACTCTTCACCATGGAACTTCTTCAATTCCCAGTCAATTTTACCGACCCAGGTTATTCTTTCATTAATTTTAAACATTTTTTTACCTCACTAACAAAATCTTTTAAATAGTATGCTATTCTCTGCATGAACATGCAAGTACATGTCTGATACCAGTAATTCAAGCTTATCATAAGTTAACTGATACGTTTTGCAGGCATCAGCAGGCAACCTGAAGTGGTCTGTCAGAGCAGTCAGCTGATGAAGCGCCTCTCCGGCTGCATCATGTTCTTTTTCCAGTTCATCAATCAAATGACAGATGTCATGGTTATCTTCAATGAGTGCAGGAAACAGCAGCACTTCCTCTTTGACTAGATGGCTTTCAAGATCGGCCTTTAACCGGCTGAATAATCTGTGAATGTCAAACAGCTCAGGATGATTAATTCCATGAACATTTAAAATCTTAAAAAGCAGTGATGAAAGCAGGGGAAGTTCTTCTTTAAGATAAGCATGATGAACTCTTTTAATATGTTCAATCAGTAAAGCTGATGACAGGTCAGATATCTTGCTTCTGGTTTCACCGATGAGATGAGAATCAGAAAACTCAATCGCTTTTTCTGCTTCATCGATAAGTGAGATTCCTTCATCTGTATCATTATTGATAGCCTGTCCGACAGATCGGTCACCGCCGCAGCAGAAATCCACTCCGTATTTCATGTACACTCTGGCAAGTTCCGGGTACCTTGCAACACTATCTCCTATTGTCTGATTTAAATCCAGATATTTCATAAACACCTCCTGGCAGAAGTATTCTATCATATAAGCATATGAAAAAATGTGATAATTGTCACAAAATCATTATTAGCAGCTTACTTTTTAACACTTAATGCATATTCAGAAGGTGACATTCCTGTTCTTATTTTAAACATCCGTGAAAAGTATCCGATGTTTTCATAGCCGAGGGTTTGAGAGATCTGAGTGAAATTTAGCATACTTTCATTAATCAGCCGCTTAGCCTCATTCATTTTCATGGTAATGAAATAGTCAATGATACTGCAGCCGGTTTGCTGTCTGAATACTTTTTTGATTTGTGATACACTTAGTGAAAGCTGGTTACTTAGAAATGAAAGACTTAACTTTTCAGAAAGATTCTCCTCAAGTATGTTGATGATTTTTTCAGATAATGCGACATAGCCAAGACGCTGATTTTCTTTCATGGAACGATGCCTGATCAGAATGCTCTCTTTTCTTCTCTGTATGAGGATGAGCAGTTTTTCAAGGTCATGTAAAATGAGCTGTTCTGCTCCGAAAGGTGAGTCTGCTTTTTTAGACATGCCACTGATGGGCGGGGATGATTCAAATGGCACAAAGACATCTTTTGATTCTTTCATTATCTGGGTAAGCAGATGTTTCTCTTGATCAGTCAGAAAAAGAATCTTGTTTCTGAAAAAGTCCATGGCTTTGCTGTCGCTGGTAAATGAAATGACGATGACATTGGGTGCGATGGTTCCATTGGCTCTGATGCTGTGAAATTCGTCAGGTTTATGAAAAGCCAGTTCACCTGCTTTTAATATATACTGCTGTAAACCGGCTTCAATGGCGATTTCCCCTTTATCCACGTAAACAAATTCCCAGAAGGGGTGAGCTTCACCTGTAAAAACATAGTTTTTGGTGAACTGATAATACAGTATGGTGATAACAGAAGAGATGCTGATCACTGTTGTCAGCTTGTTTCTCACATATTCGCTCATATAGCGCTCCTTTAAAAAGCTTATTGTGTAAATATTATACCCTATTATATAAGGACTTGAGTCGTGAATTGATATATAATAGGCATGAAATCAGTATATGATAAATGTCTGATAATGTAAATAAGAGAAAAGAGGTAGGATATGAAAAAAGCAATCAGTATCTGGTCTTTCAAAGATAAGACAGTCAAACAGGCGATGGATCTTGCCAAGCATGCAGGATATGACGGCATTGAGCTCTCATTGAATGAAAAAGGAGAAATGTGCCTGGAAAGCACCGTAGAAGAACTGCTTGACATAAGGACATATGCTGAAGAACTTCAGCTGAAAATCCATAGTGTGGCCAGTGGTCTCTACTGGTCCTATTCATTTACATCAAACGATGAAAATGAAAGAGAAAAGGCAATTGAAATTGCCATCACACAGATTAAAATGGCAGATATATTAGGAGCGGAAGCTGTATTGATTGTACCTGGAGCAGTCGGTGTGGATTTTATCGATGGAAGAGAAGCCATCAGGTATGACATCGCCTATGACAGAGCGCTTCAGGCTTTTAAACGGCTTAAAAGTGCCGCCGAAGAGCATAAGATATTTATCGGCATTGAAAATGTATGGAACAAGTTCTTAACTTCACCTCTTGAAATGAGGGATTTCATCGATAAGGTCAACAGTCCCTTTGTAGGAGCCTATTTTGATGTGGGAAATGTGCTGTTTAACGGATATCCCGAACACTGGATTGAGATTCTGGGAAAGAGAATTAAAAAGGTACACTTCAAGGATTACAGAAAAGCAGCCGGCGGGTTGCATGGGTTTGTGGATTTACTCTCAGGTGATGTCAACTGGCCTGAAGTCATGAAATCGTTCAAGATGATTGGCTATGATGGATGGGTCACTGCTGAAATGCTGCCCCCATATACTTACCACAGTGAACAGATTATCGAAAATACCTATGGAGCATTATGTTCCATATTGAAAGAAGAGGAGTAATAAAGCATGATCAGAGTAGGATTAATAGGAGCCGGGTTCATGGGGAAAATGCATGCGACCTGTTATGAAGCATTAAAAGAAAATGGCGTGATGATCACGGCGGTTGCTGATCTTGATCAGTCGAAAGCCGGAGATATCGCTGAAAAATCAGGTGCTTTGGTTTATGAAACAGGGATGGAACTAATCAGTCAGGCAGATGTTGATGCGATTGATATTTGCCTTCCTACATATTTGCATACCGAACATGCGATAGCGGCAATGAGAAACAGAAAACATGTCTTCATCGAAAAACCGGTATGCCTTCATGAAGAGGATGAGAAGGAACTGCTAAAAACCGAAAAAGAAACCGGAGTTACTGTCATGGTTGGACAATGTATCCGCTTATGGAGTGAATATACCTGGCTGAAAAAAGTGACTGATAGCAAAGAATATGGAGAAATAGTGACAGGTGTCTTCAAGAGAATCAGCCCGAAACCTACATGGTCATGGAACAACTGGCTCCATCAACCTGAATTAAGCGGAGGAGTTGCTCTTGATATGCATATCCATGATGCTGATTTTGTAAGATTTCTTCTAGGAGAACCGGACATTCTCAGTGTGAATGCTTCCAGGGATGAGGAAGGCGTCATACAGCAGATGTTTTCAACATACAAGTGCCAAAATGCATTACTGTCTTCAGAAGTCTGCTGGGATTATCCTGATTCATTTCCTTTCTGCATGGAGTACAGAGTCAAGTTTGATAAAGCAACAGCGGTATATAACTCCACTGTATCACCGGCATTGATGGTGTATCAGAATGATGGAATCAGCTTTTCACCGACACTTGATAAAGAATTTGAAAGTGACAGTAATCTTGGAGGTAATGTGTCTTCACTGGGAGGATACTACAATGAACTGGAATACTTCATCAATAAGATCAAGAATAATGAACCGGTGGAAACAGCACCCTTAAGTGAAGGAATTAATTCAGTCAAGATGGTGTTACATGAAATAGCTTTGGCAGGTGGTACAGTCAAATTATAATATGTGAAAAATT
>JAFGUQ010000295.1 GCA_016938455.1 Clostridia bacterium | reverse complement strand
GAAACTGTCGCTGTTGAAGAAAAAGCTGAATAGTTGATAAACTAGGAACATTGAATAAGCTGCTTATGCAGCTTATTTTATTGTTACGGATCGATAGATCAGCTGCTCATAGGGAAGGCCGATGGATGAATAGATAGATAAGGTGGTAATCACCACACCATTGGCATTGATGAATTTACCGTTACTGTAGTAACCCGGTGTATCGTGAATGATGAACCGCTTTCCACCATATTCTCCAAGATAGATCATGACATGACCATTCATGAAGAGAAGGGAACCAGGAATAAGAGCATTGTAATCATCAGAGCTGTTTATAGAAACAACTTCACCGGGGATATTTTCCTGCTGGCTGGTGTTTCGCGGCAATCTGATTCCGAAAACCCTGAATACATCCATCACATAAGACGAACAGTCCCGTGCGTTAAGATCTCCTCCCCAGCCATAAGGTTCATCAAGAACTTTAAAAGCAATCTTCATGACATTACTAGTAGAATATTCGAGAAATCCTTTGGTGCAGTCGATTCTTTCAATGGAATCTTTAATGAAGTACAGTTGACCGCTTTCGTTTCTTGCAGGTATCAGCCCAATCAGGTTATAGTTCATATCAACAGCTAAAAGAGGAAACCTGCTTCCAAGATCAAGTTGAATATGACTGCTGGTGGTCAGTGTATTTGCACTGGTAATTGTCAGGAAATTAGGACAATCCATATACATGCTTAGTAATTCAGAAGAACATGAAGCAATATCACTTTTTTTTACCCACCCGCTGTAATTATACATTTTCACGAAAAACCAGTTTAGATCAAGACTCTCATAAAGAACAGCCACCGGTTCACCTGCATATAGTGTGGTTTCAAGAAAACGGTCATACTTAGATGAAGGTGATGAATAAATACTGTCATCAGTAGGGAATGTCTTCATTTTGGTTCTTGTGACCACAATACCATAATGGATGGGGTTGAGATCTTCAGCAGCCTGTAAATTCATGTTTTCAATTATGCTGTCATAATACTCACCGGTCAGTTTCTGACCTGAATGCGAGTATCTGAGAACATCTGGGATGACAGATATTTGAGTGACTGCCTGAATCAGATCATCATGACTGATCAATAAATTATCAAAGAGGATATCATCCACTGCATCCACCGTATCCATGACAGAAAGGTTATACTGCTCAATCTCCTGACCTGACAAAATAAGCTGTCTGTCAAAAGAGACACTCTTGAAAAAGGTGTCATATTCCCCAGCGGCCATGACAGGAACATGCATACCTGCCAATAGAACAATAATGATTAAAACCAACAAAAATTTCTTCATAAAAGTAGTATACATTAGATAAAAAAAATTGTAAAAATTTTATTTAATATGATATAATACTTTTATTAAAAACCGGAGGGGAAAAATGAAACATATTAAAACAATTAATAAACCTGAACTTAATTCAAATCTGGAAAACAAAGGTTGTGGAGAATGTCAGAATTCATGCCAGTCAGCGTGTAAGACATCATGCACAGTAGCCAATCAAGATTGCAAGAAATAAGGATTAAACGGTGGTTAACACCGTTTATTTATATATATGATTAAAAAGTTTAAAGAACATAAACCGAAAATTCATAAAGACTCTTTTATTGCAGAAAACGCTGTGATTATAGGCAATGTCAAAATAGAGAAAAACTGCAGCATCTGGTATGGTGCTGTTTTAAGAGGAGATATTGAAGAGATCCTCATCAAAGAGGGAAGCAATATTCAAGATAACAGTGTTCTCCACTGCAGTGAAAAACTGAAACTGATTGTAGGAAAGAACACGACTGTAGGTCATCATGTGACCTTGCACAGCTGCCAGATCAAAGAAGGCTCACTGATCGGGATGGGTTCTACCATTTTAGACGGTGCTGTGATTGGTAAGAACTGCCTTGTAGGAGCTCATTCACTTGTGACTCAGAATACTGTGATACCGGATAATTCACTGGTGATGGGAAGTCCTGCCAGGATTAAAAGAGAACTTTCAGAAGAAGAAATAAATGATATACATAAGAATACAGCAGAATACGTCCGCTTGCTGGAAGAATATATGAGGGAAAATGATTAAAGTACAGGATATCAAAAAAAACGAGGAAGTGAAGAATTTTATGAGAGTTGCAGAAATGCAGCTTTCCGTTATCGGCTACACAGAGCATTCTTTCAGACATGTAGGGCTTGTTTCAAAGACAGCGGGAAGTATTCTTGAAAGCCTCGGATACAGTGAACGGGAGATTGAATTAGCCAGGATTGCAGGCTATTTACACGATATCGGAAATTCAGTCAACCGGACGGACCATGCGCATACTGGAGCGATTTTAGCTTATGATTTATTGCTTCGCATGGGAATGAATATCACTGATGCCAGTGAAGTGATGCTTGCTATCGGACAACATGATGAGAAAACTGGAATGGCAGTCAGTGCCATCACTGCGGCAGTGATACTTGCTGACAAATCTGATGTTCATAGAAGCCGGGTGCATAATAAAAAGGAGATTTCCTCTTTTGAAATCCATGACAGAGTCAATTATGCTGTAGAAAGCTCAAAAATCCTAGTAGACAGTGAAAAGAAACAAGCGGTTCTTGATTTGGTGATTGATATTAAGATATGTCCAATCATGGACTATTTTGAAATATTTTTATCAAGAATGACCTTATGTCGAAGAGCAGCGGATTTTTTAAAACTTGATTTTCATTTGATAATCAACGGAACGACATTACTCTGAAGGAGGATACCATGTCATATTTAATCGGAACTGATATAGGAACATCAGGCACTAAAACTGTTTTGTTTGATGAAATGGGAAATACAGTAGCCAGCGCTACATACGAGTATGAGATGTTTCAGCCGCAGAATGGCTGGGCTGAGCAGAACCCGGATGACTGGTGGAAAGCGGTATATGAATCTATCAATGATGTAATCACGAAAAGTGGTGTCAAAAAAGAAGAGATAAAAGGGGTTGGACTGTCAGGCCAGATGCATGGAGCAGTGCTCATAGACAGAAACGGGAAAGTATTAAGAAATGCCATTATCTGGTGTGATCAGAGAACATCACAGGAATGCATTGAAATTACTGAAAAAGTAGGCAAAGAACGATTGATTTCAATCACAGCTAATCCGGCACTGACCGGGTTCACTGCATCAAAGATTTTATGGATCAGAAATCATGAACCGGCGGTTTATGAAAAAACATATAAGATATTATTACCGAAGGACTATATCAGGTATAAACTGACAGGAGAATTTGCTTCAGAAGTGTCAGATGCATCTGGTATGCAGCTGATGGATATCAAAAACAGAACATGGTCTGACGAAGTGCTAGAAAAACTGGATATTGATAAATCACTGCTGGGAAAACTTTATGAGTCATGTGAAGCCACAGGGCAGATTTCATCAAGTGCCGCTTCATTGACAGGACTTAAGGAAGGAACAATTGTAGCAGGAGGAGCAGGGGATCAGGCAGCAGGAGCACTGGGAAACGGTATTGTTCGAAAAGGAATCATTTCCTCAACCATAGGAACCAGTGGTGTTGTTTTTGCACACTCAGATACTGTTATGATTGACATGAAAGGCAGAGTTCATACTTTCTGCCATGCAGTTCCAGGAGCATGGCATATCATGGGAGTCACACAAGGAGCAGGATTATCTTTAAAATGGTTCAGAGATAACTTCTGCTATGAGCAGATGGAGCAGGCAGCTATGGAAAACATTGATCCCTATATCATCATGGATAAGATGGCAAGAGAGATCAGCATTGGAAGCAAAGGGGTTATTTACCTTCCTTATCTGATGGGAGAAAGAACACCTCATCTTGATCCTGATGCCAGAGGTGTTTTCTTTGGACTCAGTGCATCGCATACGAAAGCCAATCTGATCAGAGCGATTCTTGAAGGGGTTGTATTCAGCCTGAATGACTGTATGAATATTATCAAGGAAATGGGTATTGAGGCGACTGAAGTCAGAGCATCAGGCGGTGGCGGGCGTAGTGCGCTCTGGAGACAGATGCAGGCGGATGTGTTCAAAACAGACATCACTACCATCAATTCAAAAGAAGGCGGAGCACTGGGTGTGGCTATTCTGGCAGGAGTGGCTTCTGGAGTATATGAAGATGTGGTGAGTACCTGTGATCATATCATCAAAGAAAAAAGCAGGCAGTCCGCCATTGAGGAAAACAGTGTTTCTTATGATCAGTTTTATCAGCTGTATAAAAAACTGTATGTATCATTAAAAGATGATTTCAGACATATAAGCAATTTAATCTAGAAGGAGAAAACCAGTGAGAGAAAGTGTAATACTAAAAAAACTTAAGAATGACGAAGTGGCTACCTGTTTCAAGACAAATTTCAGGGAACCCAGAATTGTTGACATGATCGGTTATGCCGGTTTTGACAGTGTATGGACCTGCATGGAGCATGTCGGAAATGACCTTAGAGATATTGAATCTCAGATTTATGCAGCGAAATCTCACGGAATGGACAGTGTGGTCAGAGTTCCGAAGGGAAGCTATTCTGATTATATCAGACCTTTTGAAATGGATGCTTCTGCCATCATGATTCCTCATCTGATGAGTCTTGAAGAAGCAAAGCAAATTGTTTACTACACCAAGTTTCATCCCATTGGAAGAAGACCTGCTGATGGTGGTAATGCTGACGGTAATTTCTGTGCTTACAGCGGAGTTAATTATCTGGAGACCTCCAACAGGGAAAAGATAGTCATCTGCCAGATTGAAGATCCAGAGCCTATGGAACAGATTGAGGAAATTGCACAGCTTGATGGAATCGATATGCTCTTTTTCGGTCCTGGAGATTATTCCCATTCAATCGGAAAATTCGGTCAGATGAACGATAAGGATGTACTTGAACCATGGGAAAGAATGGCAGCTGTCTGTAAGAAATACGGAAAATTTGCCGGGACAGTAGCTACTCCTGATAATATTGAAATGCTTCATTCATGGGGATACAGATTCTTGAATATGTCATCTGATGTCGGTGGTCTTCTCCAGTATTTAGCGAAAATGATTAAAGCATTCGATAAAGTAAGGTAATATGAAGAGAAAGCTTAATTCATTTGGTTTGATGATCTTATTCAGTGTATTGTGGGTACTGCTTTTACTGGTGGTCCCTGCCACACTGAATAAGTTTTCTGTGTTCAAGATTAATTTCTGGGTTTGGTTCATCGCCATTCTGCTGTTGAATATTGGTTATTTTGTCACAGGATTATTCAGAAAGTTCAGAAAACTGAAGAAAATATGGATTCCTCTTTTAAGCGGAGTCTTTTTGTTTTATGCTTTCTATTATCTGCTTAACAGCTTCATATATATGAGCCTGTCACAGATTTCATACTATTATTTATCTTTCCCTCTTCTTCTGGGAGTGGTGACACTGGTTTTATCAAGAGATAAGAAGAGTGTCATCAACAGAATTGCCGTGATACTTTCCTTATGCGGAACAGGGATATATCTGTATCAGAAAATCATGATAGGCAGTGTCAGTGGAATGCTGCTGATCATCGGAAGTGCAATGCTGTTTGCCTTATACCTGTTCATGGTCAATAAAGATAAAAACAAGGTGTTCATTACCATTTATTTCAGTGCCATTACAGGATTTTTACTATCACTGGCATATCTTCTTTTAAAAAGCTCATTCACTCTTCCATCATTTAAGGAGCTTGCTACTTTTGGGTTGATGGGCATTATTTATTATTTATTGACACTTTGCATTTCGTATTCCTATAAATTATCAGACAGCAGTAAAACAGTCAGCAAAGCTTATTCATTAGTTCTTGTCTATTTCGCATACTTTGAACTTTTCAGAAACAGCACTTACCAGCTCAAGGATCTGGTCGCTGTCATCATTATCTCTATAGCGATAATATTGACGTTCTTTGATCAATCTATTTGATTATACTTATTGTATTTAATACATCCATCACCAGCATGGCTTCCGACTCATCATGATAATTTAATTTTATCAGAATCACATAATCATTGACCGGATAATAAAGATAAGTATACATTTCATTTTCTGTCAGAACATCCTCCTGGAACATTGCCAGTGAATTGACTGTGACACTTACTGCATTATCAGGAATCATTTTATCTCTGACCGCATTGATGACAATGCCCGGAGACAGAACAGGTGT
The DNA here is from genome assembly GCA_016938455.1 of Clostridia bacterium. Classification (GTDB taxonomy): domain Bacteria; phylum Bacillota; class Clostridia; order DUPQ01; family DUPQ01; genus JAFGUQ01. The sequence continues at coordinate 33,286 of JAFGUQ010000295.1, read as the reverse complement.
GGTATGCGTATGCGTCTCTCCGCTATGTTCATCGGGTGCTGACTGTTCTACCAGCTGGTCTCTGTAAACAATCATTAAAAGAATTGTATTTAACTCAGTATAGTCATCTGGTTTCTTGTCTGAAGTAGCTTCATAATATCCCATTGATAAATCCAAACGTTCATCATCTGAATAGCTGTACCATGCATGAGGGACAGAAAGAGAAAAGTTGAAATACTGGTTGGTATAGACATTATCCTGGTCAAGTTTACCGAAGACTGATTTATTCTTCGTACATGATGTCATTAAAAGACCAAAAACAATTAGCAAGCTGACAATTAAAAATAGCTTTTTCATAAAACCTCCAAATTGGGAAAAATGCACATTATGTTTTTTTTAATGTTGAGTATATTATGACACATCCTATATAATAAAATCAATGAATAGACTAAGGAGATAATGAATATGTCAAAATTAGCAATATACGGAGGCGAGAAGTCGGTCAAGAGTGACATAAGAGATGTTTTCAAATGGCCGATTATTACAGAAGAGGATGAGCAGGCGGTACTTGCAGTATTACGTGACGGTTCTATGAGCGGAACAGATATTACCAAACAGTTTGAAAAAGAGTTTTCAAAATGGATCGGTCTTGACAGATCATTGGGTTTTTCAACCGGAACAGCCGCTATTCAAGGTGCCATGTATGGATGTAAAGTAGGTGTCGGAGATGAAATCATCTGTCCTACAGTCACCTATTGGGCTTCTTGTTTACAGGCTTATTCACTTGGAGCTACTGTCGTATTTGCCAATGTTGATAAAAAAACACTGTGCATAGATCCCGCTGATATTGAACATAGAATTTCAAAGAGAACAAAAGCGATTGTTGTGGTTCATTATCTTGGACATCCATGTGATATGGATGCGATTATGGCAGTTGCAAAGAAACATGGTGTAAAAGTCATAGAGGATGTGTCTCATGCCCAGGGAGCACTGTATAAAGGGGAAATGGTGGGAACTTTCGGTGATGTGGCTGCCATGAGCTTAATGAGCGGAAAATCTTTTGCCATTGGTGAAGGCGGAATACTGTCTACCAACAATGTAGAAATATATGAAAGAGCGCTGGCATTTGGCCATTATGCGCGATATAAAGCGGAAGATATACAAACTGAAGAATTAAAGGCCTATGCGGGGTTACCGCTTGGCGGATATAAATACAGGATGCATCAGATGTCATCTGCAGTTGGGAGAGTCCAGCTGAAATATTATGATGAAAGATGCAGGGAAATAAGGAAATCCATGAATTATTTCTGGGATTTACTTGAAGGTGTTCCCGGATTGATTCCCCATAGAGTTGATGAAAAAGATGGCAATACCATGGGCGGGTGGTATGCTCCTAAAGGAATTTATGACAGTAAAGCACTGGGTGGATTGTCAGTGACCAGATTCTGCGAAGCAGTCAGTGCAGAAGGTGTAGACTGTTCTCCAGGTGCAAATCTTGCTCTTCATACCCATAGCCTTTTACAGACCTGTGATGTATACGGACATGGTAAACCGACCAGGATTGCCAATGCGGACAGAGATGTGAGATTGCTTGATGAATCGCTTGCGCCAAGTGAAGAAATCGGTGCCATGACTTATTCGATTCCATGGTTCAAGAAATTCTATCCTGAAATCATCGAAGAATATGCCAATGCCTACAAAAAAGTAGCGTTGAATTATATGGAACTGTTAAAAGACGATCAGGGAAATCCTCCGCAAATTGGGGGATGGCACTTCTTTAAACATACTAAGAAAGATTAAACTGGTCAATGACCAGTTTTTCTTTATCTTCTTTTTATTTTATAGTAGAATAATAGAATAAAAGGGGGGAAAGTGTTGGAACAGAAACTTGTATCTGTCATTATGCCTGCATATAATTGCGAAAAGTTCATTAAGCAGTCCATTGATTCTGTGTTACACCAGACTTACCCGAATTTTGAACTTATCATCTGTGATAATCATTCAACCGATCACACGTATCAGATTATCAGTCAATATGTCAATCATGAGAAAATAAAAATTCTAAGCTGCGAGACAAAGGGAGTCTCTCATGCGAGAAACAAGTGCCTAGAACATGCCACTGGTCAATATATAGCCTTTCTTGACAGTGATGATCTCTGGTATGAAGAAAAACTGGAAAAGCAGATTTCATTCATGGAAAAAAACAATATTCAATTCTGTTATTCCCTCTATGACTACATTGATGAACAGTCAGAAAAAATTAAGAAAAAGCCAAGAAAAATAAGAAGCGAGTGCACCTATCACTCTCTGCTTGTCGACAACTACATCGGATTGCTGACAGTAGTCATGAAGAAAGAAACCTTGAGTGATTTAACATTTCCTGATGTCAAACACGAGGATTATGTGCTGTGGCTTCAGCTTGTTAAAAAAAACATTAAAACTGCCGGATTGAATGAGATTCTGGCAAGCTACAGAGTATCACCTCTCTCTTTGTCGGGTAATAAACGCATAGCTGCCAGATGGAGATATGATGTATATAGAAAAACGGAAGGATTGAATGCATTCAAAAGTGTTTTTTACTTTATGCTGTATGCATTACATGGAATATTCAGACAATTATGATGCAAAAATTACGTAACAAGATTCCTGTCTATTATGAGAATCGTGAAGCAATGGAAAATCCTGCAAAATATCTTGAAGGACTATCGATTCATCTTTCAGATATCATTGAAGCGAAAGAAAGAATGACCCGATTCAGCGGCATTATCAGAACTCTATTCGCTGAAACCAGCGATGGAATTATTGAATCACCACTAGTAAGTGCATTTAACCTTCAGAAACAATATTTTGTGGGTATGAAGGGGAAATTATACCTGAAGCTTGACAGCCATCTGGCAGTTGCAGGATCCATAAAAGCAAGAGGCGGTATATATGAAGTACTTAAAGTGACAGAAAGCATTTTGAATGAACACTCAGTAAAAATCAGTGAAGACCATCTGGGTGAAATAAGAAGCTGTCTGAAAGACTATACACTATCTGTTGCCTCCACGGGTAATTTAGGATTAAGTATCGGTATCATGTCAAAAGCACTTGGGTTCAATGCCATTGTCCATATGTCAAAAGAGGCTAAGCAGTGGAAAAAAGACAGGCTTATCAGAAAAGGAGTACAGGTCATTGAACATGATGGCGATTTTACCTTCGCTGCAAAAATGGGAAGAGAACAGGCGCTAAAAAACAGTCATGAGCATTTCGTGGATGATGAAAATTCAAAAGACCTGTTTCTGGGTTATGCTGTGGCAGCGCTGCGAATAAAAGAGCAGTTTGAATCACTTGATATCCATATTACTGATAATCAAAAACTGTATCTGTATCTCCCTTGCGGAGTAGGTGGTTCACCGGGAGGAATCACTTTTGGATTCAAACATATATTCGGTGAAAATGTAAAATGCTATTTTGCTGAGCCGACCAATTGTCCCAGCATGCTAATGGGTGTGATGACAAAAAAATTCGGCTCTTTGAATGTGAATGATTATGGTATTGACAACAAGACAAGACTGGATGGTCTGGCTGTAGCTTCTCCCTCAAATTTTGTGGCACCTATGATGGAAAAACTGTGTGACGGTTTTTATACTGTCGAAGATGATGACATGTACCGGTACCTTTATTACCTGAAAAAAAGTGAGAATATTAAAATTGAACCATCTGCTGCTGCAGGTATCCCGGGGGTCAAACATACAGGAAATATGGATAAAGAAGGTTACCATATTATTTGGACTACAGGAGGACTGTTTGTACCTGATGATATTTATGATAGAATGTATCGTGAAGGAGAATGTTTATGTCATCAAAAATAGGGTTCGACTTAACGTTTATCAAGGACATCAACAAGATTTCCGGTGAGGAAATCATTGCACTTAATATTGTGCAGGCAATCAGCGAAAATGACATAAAAAGCAATATTGTTTTTTTTACAGATTCTAAAGTAGAAAAGCAACTCAGAAAACTGTATAAAAATCTGAGAATTGTGGTCACGAGAAAAAAAGGCAGTGCTTTCTATAAGAAGTTTCTATATAAGTATATTGCAAAAAACAGTTTAGGACTCATGTTTTACCCTCATGCCAGCAACCTTATGAATGGTAAACTTCCCTGTAAAAGCATGGCACTGCTTCATGGACTTAATTCAAAAGAAGTAAGCAGAGCGAAACAGAGGAAAACTGTTAAATTCCTGATGAACTGTGACAGAATAATTGCTGTCAGTGAATTTGTCAAAAAAGAGTTGCTGCATAAATCCAGAAAGATTACTGCTGAAAAAATTACTGTCATTGAAAATCCGCTGGCGGATATCAGACAGGGAGTTGAAATCGTCTACAAGAAAAAGTACCTGTTATGCATTGGTAATGATGATTACAGCAAGAACCTTCTGAGCATTGTGAAAGCATTTTATGAAGTATCTGGAATGATTGATCATGATCTGATTATTATCGGGAAAATCAATGAAAAGGGAAAGATTTTCAAGTTTATAAAGAAATTTGGTATTTCAAACAGAGTTATTGTCACTGGCCATATGGACAGGGATACCTTGTTTGGCTATTACAAGAATGCTGATCTTTTTATCAATGCATCAATTTATGAAGGTTTCGGATTGACTCCGCTGGAAGCAATGGCTTCAGGTACCAGAACACTGTCCACCCTGACTCCTTCAATCATGTCACTAGAAGAAATCGAATGTGACGGAATCATTAACACTCCAAAAGACTATAAGGAAATTGCAGATACTATTTTAATAATTGTCAAAGCACCGTGTGATCAAGCTTATCTTAAAAAAAGAGCCAGTAAAATAATGTCTAAATATGATATTAATAAAACAGTTAACCGATACATTGAACTTTTCAGGGAAACTGTGTGAGGGAAGATGGAAAGAGATAATTTCTTTAAAAATTACATAATATTTCTGATTGATATAGTAACTGTTGCTGTGGTATTTGCTCTTGTTATTTTCATCAGTAATCCTCCTGACGAGTTTATTGACAGAATCATTAATATCAGAAAAATAATCTATGCGCCTATATTGACAGTGGTGATTGTGTTTATATTGCTTGACATGAATAAAAGTGCCTATAAAAGATATAGTGAAGTCATATTTAACAGCATGGTTGCAAGTGTACTTGGCTTTCTTTCTTTTTATATCTTCATCAATATCAGAAACTGGCATTTAGTGCATATTCATATTTCGTTTTTTTTCATACTGATGATTTTAACCGCTTTAATCGTAGTGGAAAGATTGCTGCTTGAGCTGATTATAAGGAGAACATTGACAGTAGACAGTCTGATGATTGTTGCGAATGAAAGTGATGCTTATAAGATTGCGCATAATCTTCTTGAAAATAAACTGACATCAATCAGAGTGAGCTCGATTTTCCTTGTTGATGATGGTATCAGGGGGATAGAAGAAGCGATGCTTCATTGTGACAAGATTGTTTTAGGAGCGGATATTATCCAGGAAAACAGAAGTGATATAATCAATATATGCCAGAAAATTCATAAAAAAGTGTTTGTTATTCCGGAAATATATGATATCAGTATCATGCGTCCCAGATTGACTCAAATCGATGATACTCCTTACCTGTATCTTGATAATATTGGTTTATCTGCGGTTGAACAGGATTTTAAAAGACTGATGGATATTTTGATTTCAACCTTATTGATTATCATTTTGTCTCCTGTGATGCTAATCTGTGCTTTAATGATTAAAATCACTTCCAGAGGTCCGGTGTTTTTTCTTCAGGACAGAGTAACTATTAATAATAAAGTGTTTAAGATCATCAAATTCAGAACAATGATAGATAATGCTGAAAAACACACCGGTGCAGTGCTTGCTTCAAGCAATGATGAAAGAGTCACCAAGTTCGGTTCACTCCTCAGACGGTCAAGGCTGGATGAAATCCCGCAGCTTTTCAATGTCATCAAAGGAGATATGAGCCTGATTGGACCAAGACCTGAAAGACCTGTCTTTGTTGAGCAGTTTGAGAAGATGATTCCTTTGTATAATAAAAGACACAGCATCAAAGCCGGTGTTACCGGATTAGCACAGATTATGGGGAAATATTCAACTTCCGCCAAAGATAAACTCAGATATGACCTGATATATATCAGAAGCTACTCAGTATATATGGACATAAAAATACTGTTTCTGACTTTACGAACCGTTATACTTGATCTGGGGTCAATGAAAACAGACCAAAAAACCGGATATGCCAATGAATTGAATAATGAAAATATAAAGATAATAAAGGGATAAACAATGTATGAAGTAACAGAAGACGATCCATGGTTTGCGTTATTTGTCAAAACCAATAATGAAGATACCATTAAAAAGAACCTGGAAAAAAGCTTTGAGGGAAAGTATAAGTTTTATTCACCTAAAAGAGTTATTAAGGAAAGACATAAGAAGAACTGGGTGTCTGTTTTGAAACCTCTTTTCAGCGGATATATTTTATTTCAGGGAAAATTCGAAAATGATGATTATTATAAAATGAAAAGCATTCCTGATGTTTATTACCTTTTAAAGAGCGAAAAAGGACCACTTCCGCTTTTCAAGGAAGAAGTGCAGGTCCTTAGCCGCCTTTTACAGAACTGTGAAGATGATTATATCGGTATCTCTGATCTGTATATGGAAGGTGATGCTATATATGTGATGAATGGTCCGTTACAGGCTATGGAAGGTATTATCATATCGGTCAATAAAAGGAAAGGCAGAGCAAAAGTAAAGCTTTCAGTAGGCGGGAATGAGAAGCTGATTGACTTATCTGTCAACTTGCTAAATCTGAAACCATGAAAAGAAAGTACCTGTACATTGTTTTATTGATAATCTGGATGGGTTTCATTTTCTATAACTCAAGTCAGACAGCGACTAACTCTTTGGGAATGACTTATTATATCACTGACTTCCTGAAAAGTATTTTCGGGAATAGCATTGATTTTGAAAGTGACCTTTTTATAACACTCATCAGAAAAGCAGCGCATTTAACAGAATATTTCATCCTTGGAATACTGGTATCGAAAACTGCCAGATACAATTTTAGTTCCATAAAGAACAGGTTGCTTTGGTCTTTTCTGTTCTGCATGTTCTATGCGGCAAGTGATGAGGTACATCAGCTTTTTGTTGACGGAAGAAGCTTCATGATCACTGATATCATCATTGATTCTTTTGGAGCAGGGCTGGCATTATTGCTGTTTAGAAAGCAATAAAATTATTGATTTTATATGGTATTTACCATAAGATAATGATAGGAAATTTTTGGAGGGAATCATGAGCATCACAGTGTCAACGCCCAGCAGATTATGTTTATTCGGTGAACATCTTGATTATCTGTCGCTGGAAGTAGTGACCATGGCAGTCAATTTAAGATTTTATGCCTGTATCGATAAAAGAAATGATGGCTTGGTAAAAGTCAGAATCAAGGATTCTAGTATCAATACTTTAAATCAGGTAAATGTAGACCATAAATATGAGGAAATTATCTTCAATGCAGGTGAAACAATCACATACAGGCATCACAGAGATTATTTCAGAAGTGCAGTCAATGTCATTAAAAAGAGAGGATATGATGTCTCCTGCGGATTTGATGTTATCATGGACTCGGAGATTCCAATCGGAAAAGGAATGTGTTCATCCAGTACAATGATTGTCGCATTCATCAAGGCAGTGCTGGAAGTCATTGATGCTGATATTAAAGACAGCAGGGATGATATTGTAGAAATGGCATATCAGGCTGAAGTGGCGGAATTCAATGAACCAGGCGGGAAGATGGACCACATTGCCAGTGTTTACGGAGGCATCTGCCATTTTGATTTTGAAAGCATCAGCCATCCTGTGGTTCAAACACTTCATGATATTCCTGAAGGTGATTTTATCCTTGTAGACAGCAATGAGCAGAAAGATACGATTAAAGTGCTCAGAAATGCAAAAGAACCTGTGATCAAAGCGTTAAAAGACTTACCTTCAATCAGAGAAATGTATGGGAACCGCGAATTTGATGAAAAAATAAGCCACCTGGAAGAAAACCTGAAAATTCCATTGATGGCTGCGATGAATAACTATGCTATTTTAAAACAGTTTCTGGAGGGACATGAGAATCATATGATTGATGACAGTCAGTTTGGAGCACTGCTGAAAAATCATCATCAGAACTTAAATGAAGGACTGGGTATTTCAACAGTAGCCATTGAAAAAATTCTTTCACTCGCCTATGAACATGGGGCGTTAGGCGGAAAGATTAACGGTTCAGGTGGTGGAGGCTGCTGCTATGTGTTCTGCAAGAAAGAAAAAACCAAGGAAATAATCAGTGCCATTAATCAGGCAGGGTATCAGACAAAAGTGGTCATCCCTGCTGAGGGTGTGAAAGTGGAGGAGAAAATATGAAAGCAATTATACTTGCCGGAGGAAAAGGGAAAAGACTTAATGATGAACACAATGACCTTCCAAAAGCATTACGACAGGTTCATCATAAAGCGATGCTTGACTATGTACTTGACAGTATTTCATTCTGTGATGAAATCATACTTGTCGTAGGGTACAAAAAGGATGCCATCATTGAACATACCAAAAGGAAATATACTTATGTTTTACAGACAAAACAACTTGGAACCGGACATGCTGCCTTATGTGCATGGCCTGCACTTCATGATTATAATGGCCCTGTATTAATTGCTTTTGGTGATATGCCTCTTTGCAAAGAGGCCACCTACCGTGAACTTCTCAGGATTCATGAGGAAAACATGTCAGACTGTACAATATTATCAAGTGTTGTGAATGAAGAGGTACCTATTCCTCATTATGGTAGAATTATCAGAGATCAGAATCATCAGATTGAATATGTGAAAGAGGAAAAAGACTGCAGTGAGAGTGAAAAGCAAATCAGAGAAGTGAATGTCGGTATTATGATCTGTGATTCACAAAAACTTTTCACATGCCTTAAGGAAGTCAGTAACAAAAATAATCAGAATGAATATTATCTGACAGAAGTACCTGAAATCATGAAGAGAAAAGGATTTAAAATTGTTGTTCATACCATTTATGATTCAGATGAGATCTATGGAGCTAATACACCGGAAGAAATCATCTCATTAGAAAACATTTTGAAAGAGAGACAGAAGAATGATTAAGTTTGGAACTGGCGGATGGAGAGCAATCATCGGCGATGAATTCACAAAGGAAAATATCAGACTGCTGACACAGGGATTATGTGATTTAATCCATCGTGACCAGATGGAAAACAAACCGGTTATTATTGGTTATGACAGACGGTTTCTATCAGATGTAGGAGCTAAATGGGTGAGTGAAGTACTGGCAGGGAATCATATAAAAGTGTTATTCATTGCAAAAAACGCACCTACTCCGCTTGTGATGTTCGAAGTAAAACGTCTGGATACCTATTATGGAATGGCAGTGACTGCCAGTCATAATCCTGCTTTATACAATGGGATAAAACTGTTCACATCAGGAGGCCGGGATGCATCGCTTGAAACAACTGATATGATTGAAACAGCTATTTCCAATGTCAAAACAGTCAAGGCAGTTGATTTTGAAGATGGAGTGGCAAATGGATATATTAAGGTGATTGATCCCTTTAATGAATATATTGATGAAATTCTGACAATGGTGGATAACAAGGCGATTAAATCCGCCGGTCTGAAAATCCTTCTGGATCCGATGTATGGGGTCTCAAAAACCTGCCTGCAGACCATTCTTCTGACGTTAAGATGTGATCTTGATATTATCAACGACAGACATGATACACTTTTCGGAGGGAAACTTCCTTCACCAAACGCATCCACATTAGGAAGACTGACACAACTTGTTAAAGAAGAAGGGTATGATCTTGGAATCGGTACTGATGGAGATGCAGACAGACTCGGAGTGATTGATGATAAGGGAAATTTCATCCATCCGAATGAGATCATGGCTCTGCTATACTATTATCTCGTAAAATATAAGGGATGGGGTGGAGATGTTGTCAGAAATATTGCAACAACGAATATTTTAGATGACATGGCGAAAGATTTCGGATTCATCTGTCATGAAGTACCGGTCGGGTTTAAGCATATCAGCAAAAAGATGGAAGAAACCAATGCAGTCATAGGTGGAGAGTCCAGCGGCGGATTGACGATAAGAGGACATATCAAGGGTAAAGACGGTGTTTTTGCAGCTAGTTTGCTTGTTGAGATGATCAGTGTGACAAAAATGAAAATCTCTCAGATACTGGATGTTATTTATGAAAAATACGGATACAGGACCATGGTCGAAAATGCTTACACATTTAAAGCAGACAAGAAAGACAGCTTAATTGATTTGCTTTATGAACAGAAAAAGCTGCCTTTATTTCCGTTTGACATTGATTATACAAACTATATGGATGGTGTGAAAGTGAATTTCAGAAATAACGGGTGGATCATCGCAAGATTTTCAGGAACAGAACCTCTTTTAAGAGTTTTTTCTGAAATGCCTTCCCAAGAGCAGGCTGATAAAGCCTGCCAGGTCATGAAAGAATTTTTGGAGATATAATATGAAAGTTGCAGTTATCGGGGGATTAGGATTTATCGGGTCACATATTGTTGACAGCCTTATTTCAGACAATCATGAAGTATATATTTATGATAATCTGTCAAATGGTAATATTGATAATAAAAATGAAAAGGCGACTGTTTTTATTGGTGATATTCTTGAGATATCTGATTTAAACACTTTTTTTGAACGTGTAAAACCTGATCTGGTATGTCATCATGCAGCGCAGATCGATGTTCAGACATCAATGAAACATCCAAAGATGGATGCAAGCATCAATGTCATGGGAACCATCAATGTCCTTGACATGTGTGTCAGACATCATGTGAAACGGATAGTTTATGCCTCAAGCGCAGCCATCTATGGTAATCCTCATTATCTGCCTGTTGATGAGAAACACCCGTTGAATCCGGAGTCATTTTATGGTCTGTCTAAAGCCATTCCAGAAAGCTACATCAGGTTATATGCCAGAAACAACCATTTTTCATATGGGATTCTGCGTTATGCCAATGTATTTGGACCAAGACAGAAAGCAGAAGGAGAAGGCGGCGTAGTCGCAATTTTTTCTTCATTGATGACAGAGGGAAAAGACTGCTTTATTTATGGAGACGGAAACCAGACACGCGATTTCATCTATGTCAAAGATATTGCCAAGGCGAATGTGCTGGCACTTCAGTCTGACAAAAGTTTTACCGTGAATATCAGCACTAATAAAGAAATCACAGTCAATGAGCTGTTTCAAATTATGAAGCAAACCTATGATTATCAGAAACAGGCAAATTACAGAGAAGCAAGAACCGGTGACATTGTCAACAGTTATTTAAGTAATAAAGAAGCTTTTGACATCATCGGATTTGAACCGGCATATTCTGTCGTTGAAGGAATAAAGGAAATGGCTGACGCCGATGGTCAGAAAATATCTTAATAAGCATTTCTTATACTATGTTATCATCGGTGCTGCTGCCACCATTGTCGATACCTGCATTTTTTACCTGGTAAGCGAGTTTACCGGACTGGAGATTGTCTTTGCTAACTGGATCAGCTTGACAATTGGCATTCTTCTGAGTTTTTATCTGAATTCTCATTTCAATTTTAAAAAGAAGGACAAATTCATCAGGAGGATGTTCTTTTTTTCAGTGATACTCATTTTTGGGATGATCATTGGTACCTCAATATTATATGTACTGGTGAATAAATTCGGTTTTGGAAAAATCTTTTCAAAGATTATATCAGTTATCATCACTGGAGTGTTCCAGTATTTGTTCAACAGCCGAATCACTTTCCATGGCTAACGAGCCAGAACAACAATGAAACTGTCGTAATCACCAGTGATCTGATCCAGTTCACCGGCTCTGCTTATCAATGTGGTTACAGAATAACTTATATCAAGATTCAACACTTTTTCAGGTAGGATATTTCCTTTGTAATAAACTATGTCATATACTTTTTGAGTGATTCTAGTACCATTGTCAAGTATAAGAATAATGTCATCGTTTATTTTTATCTTATCAAGATCATGAAATACTGCAGTGAAATTATTATAGTACTTATTTCCGACTAAAATGCAGTTTCCGTTCTCACCGGGAAGAGCACTTTCTCCATACCAAGATACAATATCTCTTGAAGGAAAAGTTTCTATGAGGTTATACTGATTCAATCCAACACTGATGACTTCTGCATAAGCGGATAATGAATCAATTTTAATCTGGCTGATTGCGGTTGCTGCCTGATCTGTCACAGGAATTTCCTCAAGCACAGCAGAACTTTCGACCGGTGTCTGAGAAGTGTCGTTACTGATAAGAACCACTATGTCATTGTCATTTGACTCTGAAATGCCGGCACCTTTCTCTGCACTATCGTTATTCCTCAGATAGTCGGTAAAAAAGAATATGTAAATGAACCCGCCTAAAAGCAGTCCTAACATTGTGTAATAGAAAATTAGGATCAGTTTTCTTGACAGTTTCTTTCTTGGATTATTCAGCTGATTAAATGATACATCAACCACCGGACAAGTTAACTGATTCTCACAAACTCCATCAATCAACAGTTTTTGGTAAGGACACCTCTCACCGGTTAACGGGCATATTGTCTCCATTTAATTCTCCTTGTTTCTCTTTGATTATTATATCATTTTTAAATATGAAAAATCAAAATATATGTTATAATCGTTCTATGAAACAAAAAGGTATAAAAACAGTTTTTTTAATATTGATTATTCTTTCAGCGGGTATTTCTTTCTTGCTTTCACCGTTGTTTACTATTAAGAGTATCTATATTAAAGAAATTGATGATTTTAAATACAAAGATATTTATGACAACTTAGGAATCACTGTTGGTGACAATGTATTCCTGTCAATTATAAAGAACGGGAATGTACTGTCTCTGGAATTCACAAAAGCAGCTGAAAGATTACATGACAGATTCAAAACGTTGAAAAACATCAGGATATATTCAGTTTTCCCGGACCAGGTGCGGGTTGATTATGATATATCATCAGAGACTTTTGAATTGATGGATGATGAAAAAATAATTGTGACAGATGAGGATGGGTATGTGCTTGATGTTGACAACTCGCATAAAAAAGGTAGAATAAAAGTATCTGGACTACCGGTTAACGATTATGGTATTTACCAGTATATTGAGACTGATCCAGTGAAACTGGATAACTTGAAAATGATATATCATGAGCTTCAGCAATATGACAGTGTACATTTTACTGCATTCCGTGAATATATTGACTGGATAGATTTCAGTAATGATTTATATATTGCCATCATGTATGATGACAGAGTTTTAGTGAAAATCAATTATAATGATAATCTGTCATATAAAATGGCCAGCATGTGTGTCATACTGTCCGAACAGATAGGGCCAGAAGAAAAAGGGGTCTTGGATATGACAATCGAAGGTTCAAGTATCTTTAGCCCCAAATAGCAATATATAGTACTAAAATATAGGTGTACAACGATATATTGTGATAAACTATGTACAATTAGATAATAATTTTATATAATTGTTATGTATTTTCTATATACATAGAAAGGGGAAATAAAATGCTACAGTTTGATGTGGAAATGGAGCAATTTGCGCAAATTAAAGTAGTTGGTGTTGGCGGCGGAGGTAATAATGCTGTCAATCGCATGATCATGTCTGGTTTACGAGGAGTTGAATTCATTTCAATTAATACAGATAAACAGGCACTGATGATGTCAAAAGCTACTACTAAGATACAAATCGGAGAAAAACTGACAAAGGGACTGGGAGCTGGCTCTATTCCAGATATCGGTGAAAGAAGTGCTGAAGAAAATAAAGACGAAATAGCGGCCAATCTTAAAGGTGCTGACATGGTTTTTGTGACAGCAGGAATGGGAGGAGGCACCGGTACAGGCGCAGTTCCCATTATTACTCAGATTGCCAGGGAAATGGGGATTCTCACTGTTTGTGTGGTTACAAAACCATTTACATTTGAAGGTAAAAAAAGAAGTGATAATGCTAAAATCGGAATAGAGAAGTTACAGGATACTGTTGATACTCTGATTATCATTCCGAATGACAGATTACTTCAGATTGCAGATAAAAAAGCATCTATGGTAGATGCATTCAATATTGCTGATGATGTTCTCCGATTAGGGGTGCAAAGCATCTCTGATTTGATTGCCATTCCAGGCTTAATCAATCTTGACTTCGCTGATGTTAAAACAGTCATGACAGGTGCCGGTCTAGCCCATATGGGTATCGGCAGAGCTTCTGGAGATGACAGATGCGAACAGGCGGCAAGACAGGCTATTCAAAGTCCATTGCTTGAAACTTCAATTGACGGAGCTAAGAAAGTGCTCATTAATATCACAGGCGGCCCTGATTTAGGACTGCTTGAAGTAGATACTGCTGCCAACATGGTATATAAAGCAGCTGATGCCAGTGCTAATATCATCTGGGGCGCAGCCATTGACGAGAACATGGGTGATGAGGTAATGGTTACGGTCATTGCCACCGGGTTTGATGGAATCAGACCCCCGAAAACCTCTAAGATATTGGAAAGCAAGCATGTTGAAGTAAAAGAAGTCAAAGCTGAAGAAAGTACTGAAGAAGAACAGGTTTCCTTTGACGAGGTTGAAGTAGAAGAAAAAGTTGAAGTAAAAACAAAGAGCAATGAAAAAGATGACGATGATGATGAGTTCAGCATTAACATTCCAAAATTTTTAAGAAAGCTCTAATTGAAAAAAAGGAGAGTTTTATGAAGTGTCCATATTGCGGATATGAAGAAGACAAAGTAATAGACTCACGTCCTACTGAAGAAGGATATGCAATTAGAAGAAGAAGAGAATGTACGAATTGCCTAAAAAGATTCACAACTTATGAGAATATTGAACGAAAACCATTGATGGTCATAAAGAAAGACAATTCAAGGCAGGTTTTTGACTCTCAGAAACTGTTAAGCAGAATTCTGATTGCCTGTGCAAAAAGACCTATTCCTATTACTACTCTTGAGAGGATTGTTGAAGAAGTCGAGAATTATTTCTTAAAAGAACATTACAGAGAAATTTCGTCCAAAGAAATTGGAGACATGGTCTTGTCTCGATTAAAAGAAGTGGATGATGTAGCTTATGTTAGATTTGCGTCAGTGTATAGAGATTTTGATGATGTGGATACTTTTATAAGTGAAATCAAACACTTGAAAAAACAAAGGTAGATATAATACGTGGAAAAGATGACATCTAAGGAGCGCTTGCTTAACTCGATTAAAGGTATGGAAACTGACCATCTTGCATGGTCACCCTTTTTAGCTTATTTCTGGGATTTTCAACCAGAAGAAGTCACAAAAAAAGGAATGCTTGAATTCTATAAGGAAATAGGAGCTGATCCTCTTTTCAGAGGTTTCTGTACATTAATTAAAAAGAATTATAAAAACGTCACCATATCTGACAAAACAGATGGATTAAAGCGTCAGGTGATTTATGAAACAGAAAAAGGGAATTTGACTTTCGGTTATGTCTATGCGACTGAAAGCAGAAGCTGGTTTTTGAAAGATCATCCGGTAAAAACAGAAGATGACTTTAAGAAACTGATTTATTTATATGAGAATCTGCAGATAGAAAAGGACTTTTCGAAATATGAAAATGGATTGAAAGCAGTCAACGACCAGGCACTCCTGATTCCAATTATCGGAGCAGAAATGAAGTCGAGTTTTCAATCACTGCTGGAGCATTGGGTAGGAACTGTTGATTTGACTTATGCTCTATATGATTTTCCTGAACTTGTTCAGGAAGCACTTGCTGTTATGCAGAAGAAATCAATGGATGCCGTTGAAATAGCATGTGATTCAAAAGCGGAATCCTTCATTTTCTGGGAAGACAGTTCGACCACCAATTTAAGTCCGGATCAGTTTTCTGAGTTTGTTGCACCTGAAATCAACCAGTGGGGAAAGCTCCTTCATCAGAATAATCAAATGCTGGTACATCATGCCTGCGGTCTTATAAAAGATTTACTTCCATTAATGGCAAAGACTGACATTGACATGATAGAATCTATTTCTCCGCCTCCTACAGGTAATGTTTATACATATGAAGCCAGAGAAGTTCTTCCCGAAAGAATAGGACTAATAGGGGGTATTGATGCTGTAGTGCTTGAATCGTACCCTGTAAATGATTTGTATGATTATGTAAAAGATATTATAATGAAAACAAACAGGCGAAAATTTATTCTTGGTAACTCAGATTCATGCCCACCGAGAGTAGATATAGAGAAATTTAAAATGATTTCAAGGCTTGTTAAGGAGTTTTAGATGCTTAGATTTGAGCCAACCACAAAAAAGCATATTAAAGAGATAGTACAGATTTACAACTATTATATTGCCAATTCAACGGCAACTTTTCATACTGAAACCATTAATAAAAAACAGATGAGGAAAATAGTGTTTTTCGATGATATATTATACAGCTCATATACCATGTTTTCAGGAGATGAGATTATCGGTTATTGCCTCATTGCACCTTTTAATTCAAGAGATGCTTATAAAGCGACAGTTTATGTGGCGGTCTATCTGAAACCTGATCAGATTCATAAGGGATACGGTAAACAGGCTTTGAATTTTCTTGAAAAGAAAGCGCTTGGTCTTCCAATCAGATCGTTACTGGCGCTGATATGTGCTGAAAATGATGACTCCATAAGACTTTTCGAGAAATGCGGTTATGAAAAGGTGGGTACTATTAAAAAGGCAGGTGTCAAGTTCAACAGATTGCTTGATGTGGTCTACTATCAGAAAATTATCAGACCGAATTTTTTATAAAACAGTCATTATTAATGAGGGGGATGATATTGTGGAAATTACAGTAAAAGAATTATACAGTCAGTATAATCAGCTGAAAGGGCAGCAGGTCACACTGAAAGGCTGGGTCAGAAGTAACAGGAATTCAAAGTTTTTCGGATTTATTGAGTTAAACGACGGAACGTTTTTCAGCAATATCCAGATTGTATATGAAGAAAACAGAATCAGTAATTTTGAAGAAATATTAAAATGCTCCATAGGATCATCTGTTATTATCAAAGGGGTAGTAGAACTGACGGAAGGAACCAAACAGTCTTTTGAAATTAAAGCAGATAAAATCATCATTGAAGGGTTTAGCGATCTTGACTATCCTCTCCAGAAAAAGAGACATACTTTTGAATACTTGAGAACAATTGCACATTTACGACCGAGAACCAATACCTTCTCTGCGGTTTTCAGGGTGAGATCACTGATTGCTCATGCCATTCACAGCTTTTTCCAAGATAATAATTTTGTCTATGTGCATACACCGATCATCACAGGAAGTGACTGTGAAGGCGCCGGGGAGATGTTCAGAGTCACTACGCTGGACAGTTTGAATCCTCCATTGGATGATCATAAAAAAGTGGATTTCTCCAAGGATTTTTTTGGAAAAGAGACCAATTTGACAGTCAGCGGTCAACTGGCTGTGGAAACTTACTGCATGGCTTTTAAAAATGTTTATACTTTCGGACCTACTTTCAGAGCTGAAAACTCCAATACAGCCAGGCATGCTTCAGAATTCTGGATGATTGAACCTGAAATGGCATTCTGTGATTTGAAAGAGGATATGAAAGTCGCAGAAAAAATGATTAAATACATTATTAATTATGTGTTAGAAAAAGCACCTGAAGAAATGGAGTTTTTCAATAACTTTGTTGAAAAAGGACTCTTTGACAAATTAAAGTTAGTGACATCCAGCAAATTTGAGCATGTCACTTATACTGAAGCGGTGGAGATTCTCAAGAACAGTCAGCAGAAATTTGAAAACGAAGTGAGCTGGGGGATTGATCTTCAGACTGAACATGAAAGGTTCCTGACAGAGCAGTACTTTAAAAAGCCTGTATTCGTGACTGATTATCCTAAAGAAATAAAAGCTTTCTATATGAGGGTGAATGATGATAATAAAACGGTAGCTGCTATGGATCTGCTGGTACCAGGTGTCGGTGAAATCATAGGCGGATCACAGCGTGAGGAAAGATATGATGTACTTGTTAACAGAATTAATGAACTGGGTATGAATACGGATGATTACTGGTGGTATCTGGATTTGAGAAAATATGGTACCAATAAACATGCAGGATTTGGATTAGGGTTTGAAAGAGCAATCATGTATATTACTGGAATGACAAATATCAGAGATGTGATTCCTTTCCCCAGAGTTCCGAAGCACGCAGAATTTTAAGGAGATTATTATGCCAAATGATGTCATTAACGATGGAAATATCGAAGTGTCTGAAAATGTGATTATTACATTTGTTGAAAAAGTAGTCGCTGAGATAAAAGGTATTTCTTTAAGTAAACGAAAAAAATCCATTAAAGTGACTAATACAGAAAATGGTAAGAAAATAGAATTATCCTTAGAAGTCAATTATGGAGTTATCATTCCTGAAGTGGTCAGGAAGCTTCAGACGCTTGTTAAAGAAAACATCAAACTAATGACTGGGTTATCAATTTCTGAAGTCAATGTTGTAGTTGACAGTCTTAATATTGATAGTTTACTGGGAAAATAACAAATGAAGAAAATCTGGATCAACTCACTGATAGTTGTAGCAATGGGCGTCGTGATCATTGTTCTGATATTTTTTACAGATGGTATCGGACAACTTGTCAATATGATAAAAAACATTAATTATTTATGGTTAATGGTTGCTTTTTCATTTGTTTTTATCTATTGGACTTTCGGAGCGTTTACATTAGCAACACTGAAAAGTGGTATTCTTGGGAAAAAGGATAACATTGGTCATACATTTAAAACAGTGATGATTGGGCAGTTTTTTGCAGCCATTACTCCGTTTTCCACTGGAGGACAACCTGCACAGGTATACTTCATGAGTAAGAAGAGTGTTGATGCAGGGAAAGCAACCAGTATTGTCATTCTCAAATCGGTCCTTTTCTCTACTTCAATGCTATTGGTTTCGCTGGTTTTTTTCTTTCTGAAAAAGCAGGTGCTTATCAGCCAGATTCCGAATTTTGTAGTTCTTTTCATAATTGGAAGTGTCAGCAACCTTCTGTTGATTATCATTTATTTTCTTTTCCTGTTAAACCGGGATGTCAGTGAAAAAGCAGTCATTTTATTTTTGAAGCTGGTATCATACTTCAGGAAAAAGGAACAGCGAAATGTGCTTCATCAGTTTGAAAGAATTAAGGGATCTCTTGAAAGCTTCCGGGAAGGGTTCCTGACCATTTCAAAGAAAAAGAGTCATTTACTACTTGCTTACCTTTTTCAATTGTGTCAGCATATCGCCATATTCAGTGTTCCTGTCTTTCTGATCAGAGCAATTGAAGGGTCGTTTTTCAGCCCGTTAAGTGTGATCGCAGCTACCGGGCTGCTGATGATGATCACTTCTTTAGTACCCACCCCAGGTACCACTGGAGGAGCTGAGGGATTAGGTGTTTACTTTTTCGGTGGGTTTTTCCCAAACTCTCCCATTTTATCTGTTATATTGATCTGGCGGTTGATTACTTATTATTCAGCCATTTTAATAGGTGGAGTATTTACACTTATAAGCCATGGAAAAACATTAGGAGATATAGACAGTGAAAATTAAACTGATCAGTTGTGAAGTTCTAAGAAAAGAAATTGATTTTTTAAAACAGAAACATGAGATGGATTTTGATGTGGTGTATACACAAAAATCATCTCATACTCATCCTGATACACTTAACCAGGAAATACAATGTCTGATTAATGATTCCATAGGATATGATTATATTCTTCTTGGTTTCGGGCTCTGCGGAAACTCAGCAAGAGGGTTGACTGCCACGCATGCTCCTTTGATTATTCCAAGAGCACATGATTGCTGTACCATTTTCTTAGGATCAAGAGAGAGATTCAATCTGCTTTTTTCAGAAAATAAAAGCATGCCATGGGGATCATGCGGTTACAGCGGCATAGGAGAAGATTATCTGAGAACAGATGATATGGGTCTCGGTATTGCCAAGGATATGGAAGAATTAATCGAAATGTATGGAGAAGAGAACGCACAATATATCTATGATACACTACATCCGAAAACAGAGAATGAGGATGTGCTTTTCATAAGAATCAATGAAGTTCATGATGATGAAATCTTTAATGGTTTTCTGGAGAAAATGAAAAAAGACGGGAAAAAAGTGATTATTGAGGATGGCAGTCTGTCACTGTTAGAAAAAATGCTTCTGGGTCATTGGGATGATGAGTTTTTAAAGGTGGAGAAAAATTGTGTCATTGATGCGAGATATGATGAAAATGAAATTATTTATTGTAAAAAATTGTAAATTAATATAAAATATAGAAGGAGATATTTTTTGGGAAAACTAATTTTAGCTTCAGGATCAAAACGTAGAATTGAGCTGCTTCATAAGCTTGACATACCATTCGAAGTGATTGTTCCTGATGTTGATGAATCAGTCTATGAAAATGAGGATCCGTTTGATTATGTGACAAGGGTCTCAAGGGACAAGGCATACAGTGTATTTAAATGTCATAGTGACTGTGCTGTTATCAGTGCAGACACCATTGTGTTTAATGGGAAAATTCTTGGAAAACCGAAAGACAGGGAAGAAGCATATCAGATGATCAGGTCGCTTTCAGGGAAAAGCCATAATGTCATTACCGGTGTCACAATGATTGAAAAAAGAAGTGGAGAAGTTCATTCCTTCCATGTCATTACTGAAGTGATTTTTGACACCATACCAGATGATGATATTCTGTCATATATACAAACTGATGAACCATATGATAAAGCCGGAGGATATGCAATTCAAGGTACAGCTGGTAAATTTATCAGGCGAATCAATGGCTGCTATTACAATGTAATGGGGTTTCCCTTAAATGAAATATACAGACGAATGATGACATTGAATATCTCCTGAAAAGGAGATGTTTTTATGAAAGAAAGACTGACGATCAAACAACTGCCTGAAATGGACAGGCCTTATGAAAAAATGGAGAAAATGGGCTGCCAAGTATTGTCTGATGCAGAATTGTTAGCTATAATTATTAAAACAGGTTACAGAAATGAGACCTCCGTGGACCTGGCCAGAAAGCTTCTTCATGATGAGGGCCTTGAGTACATAAAGAAGGTAACACTTGAGCAACTTAAAAAGCAAAAGGGCATCGGAAGAGTTAAAGCACTTCAGCTGATAGCACTTAGAGAATTGAGTGTCCGGATGGCTGCTTTGCAGTTTAAAGAGAACGGTAATTTCATCAGCTCACCTGAAGATGTATCAGGATATCTGATGGAACGGATGAGATATCTGAAAAAGGAAATTTTTAAATTGCTTATTTTAGATAATAAGAATAAAATACTAAAAGAAGAAAGTATATCAGTCGGTTCATTAGACCAGACAATTGTACACCCGAGAGAAGTGTTTTATGAGGCTATCAGGCACATGGCCAAATCTGTCATTCTGGTTCATAATCATCCGAGCGGAGATCCTAAGCCAAGCCAAAATGATATTGAAACAACAGACAGACTGGTAGAATGCGGCAATTTAATAGGCATAAAAGTACTTGACCATATAATTATCGGAAATGGAATGACATATAGTTTTAAAAATCATGGTTTAATCTGATATAATATATGATATAAACGTAGGAGGACATATAAATGGCAATATTTCGTAAAGACATTGGAATAGATTTAGGTACAGCAAATACTTTGATATATGAAAGAGGAAAGGGAATTGTTCTCCGTGAACCATCTGTTGTAGCCATTAATGAGAAAACAAAAGAAGTGATTGCAGTCGGTAATGATGCGAAGAAAATGATTGGCAGAACACCTGGAACCATCCGGGCGGTAAGACCTTTGAAAGAAGGTGTTATTGCTGATTATCACTGTACACTGGCAATGCTGAAAGCTTTTATAAAAAAAGCGACAGGTAAATTCCAGTTAGTGAAACCGAGAATTATCATCTGCGTCCCCGCCGGGGTTACTGCTGTTGAAAAGAAGGCAGTCATCGAAGCCGGACTTGAAGCGGGAGCTAAGGAAGTATTCATTACTGAAGAGTCAATCATGGCAGCTGTTGGAGCCGGCCTGCCTGTACTGGAACCGACCGGTAACATGATAGTAGATATCGGTGGCGGAACCAGTGAAGTGGCAATCATCTCACTTGGGAGCATCGTCACCAGTACGACATTAAGAAATGCCGGTGACAGTTTTGATGAAGCTATCGCCAAATATATAAGAAAGAAATACAGAGTATTCATTGGAGACAGGACCGCAGAAGAACTTAAAATCGCAATTGGAAATGTTTACCCTTCTGATTACCCTGGGACAATGGAAATAAGAGGAAGAAACATGACTCAGGGGTTGCCTGTGAACTTGACAGTCAACTCTGATGAAATGGCAGAAGCGATGCAGGATATCGTTGATGAGTTATATGAAGCGATCAGAAGCACACTTGAAAAAACACCTCCTGAACTGGCTGCTGATGTCATCACTAATGGAATTGTGCTATCCGGAGGTGGTGCATTAATCAAGGGGCTGGATAAATTCCTGTATGAGAAAACCGGAAAGATCAATGTCAGGATTGCTGATGAACCACTTGATTGTGTGGCAAAAGGAACTGGAATTGCTTTAGATAATTTGGACTTGATTAAGAATGCCAATAGAGGATAAAGGGGAGATTTTTGATTAATCTGTTTCGTAATAGAAAATTCCAGATTACAGCAGTGATATTATTGTTTCTGGTGATTGCTTTGATTTCCATAGATCGGTTCAGCAGTGTCAACATAATCAGAAATATTGTCACTGCTCCTGTCAATTTTGTACAAAAAGGAATCAACAGTGCTGATGAAGGCATCTCCAGATTCTTCAATTCAATCAGAGACTATAAATATGTTTCTGAGGAAAACGAACAGCTGATCAAAGAAATCAACAGTCTGAAAGAAAAAAATGCAGAAGTGGCTGATCTGGAAATTGAAAATAAAAGACTGAAAGATGCGCTTTTACTGAAAGACAAATTCTCCGCGTTTAATCTGATCGGTGCGAATGTCCTTTCCACTAATCCAAGTAATTATAAATATGAATTGCTTATTGATGTAGGCACAAAAGATGGTGTCAGGATTGATGATCCTGTGGTAGCTTCTAATAACTCTCTGTTCGGGAGAGTCTATCTTGCGAACCTTACCACTTCCACAGTCACTCCAATCACTGATGAATACAGTGGAATCAGTGGATGGATGAAGGGTGAACAAGGCGGTCATGTTACTGTTCGGGGAAGCCTTGAACTCAAAGAATTCGGCTTATGCATTGTTGAGAACATACCTAAAGATGTTGAGGTGGCTATAGGAGATATTGTGGAAACTTCAGGACTTGGCGGTATCTATCCCAAAGGAATTATAGTCGGGACCATTGTTGAAGTATTCAATGAAGAGTCACTATCAAAAAGATATGCTTATCTTGAACCGATGGCTCCGATCAAATCATTAAATGAAGTGTTTCTATTGACGACAGAGGGTAAGAACTGATGTATGTTTATAAATGGTACCATTATGTTTTAATCATCATTCTTCTGGTTTTTCAGCCATTTCTTGCTGAATGGTTCAGCTTTGGAAATGTCAGCCCTGATTTTCTCATTATATTCATCATTTTAGCCGCATTAAATAAAACTAAAAGTCAGACAATATTGATTGCAGTGGCTGCGGGATTCACTTATGATCTGCTTTATACCCATCTGTTTTTTCAGTATGTGCTTGTGCTATGCATTGCTGTTTTGTCCGTTTGGATGATCAGCGCATTCATTAAAATTGAGAATGTCATTTATGTTTCTGTTTATGGTGTGATTATCACCTATATACTTTCAATAATGAAGTCGTTTTTTGAAATACCGTTTCACCAGATTATTTCTCACTTCAATATCATCAATATGATTGCTGTTAAAGAAAGCCTGATCAGCGGGATCATTTACTTTGCGATTAGCTTAGTATTCTTTATCATCTCAGTTTTCAGTGTTTCCAAAGTGACAAATACCAAGGGGGCTATAAGATGAAAGATAATTCCAAGGGCAGATTTTTTATCATCTTCATCATATTATTTGCCATTGTCATTGGGTTTGTAGCCAAACTGTATATCATGCAGATTATCAATGGTGATGAATATGTGGCAAAAACAGTGGTCAGTATTCCTCATACCTATACAGTGGAAGCAGTCAGAGGAGATATTTATGATCGAAATGGTGTTTTGCTGGCCTATAACACTGAAAGTTTCAACCTGTATCTGAGCAGAGCATATAAGGTGACAGATGAGTTGAATCAATCACTGCTTGCATTGATGACGATTCTTGATAATAATAAGGAGACATATGTCAACCACCTGGAGTCATATTTCGATTTCGGTAACATGCAGTTCTCAGATGAGCTTACAAATGATGATATCATAAGCTGGCAGATGAATACGGACTTGTTTAATCTGAAGAATAACCAGGTCATTCTGAACCCTGATGAGTTTTTCGCTTTCATGAGAAAATTCTTTTCAATCAGTGATAGCTATACAGATCAGGAAGCCTATAAAATAATGATCATCAGATATGAAATCCTGAAAAATCGGTGGTACTGGCTGTCTGGTGAAAGCCTTCTGATTTCAAAGAATATCACTGAAGATACCCTGGCTGAAGTTTCTGAACAAAAGCATATTATTCAGGGAATTATTATTCGCCCTTCTACATCAAGACAATATGGTGATGAAAACTTCAATCTTTTCATAAACAAAATTGATAATAGCGAGGAAGAACTGAATCAATCACTTCTTACCATAGTAAATATTCTGGATAAAAATGAAGAACCCTATATCAACCACCTGAAAGATTACTTTGATTTTGAGAAAAAGCGTTTTTCAGTTGAATTGTCTGATGAAGACATTGTCAACTGGCAGACAGATAAACATATATTTCATATTGGAATCAATCAGGTCATGATGAATCCTGAAGAATTTTTTATATTCATGCGAGACTATTTTTCAATAGATGAAAGCTACACAGAGCAGGAAGCCTATAAAATAATGATTCTCAAATATGAAATCGCAATAAACAGCGAGAACTGGATAGCTGGAGACCACCTGCTGATTTCAGAGAATTTAACTAATTCCACTATATCAGACATTTACAGGTACAAACTTTTAACTCAAGGCGTGGTCATCGGACCGCTTGAATCAGGAGAAACGAGCAATGTGGTTGATGTGGCACATGTGCTTGGGTATGTCGGAATGGTGACTCCTGAAGATGTTACTGAAAAGGGATATGAAGCGGACAGCATGATTGGTAAAACAGGGGTTGAAGATTATGCAGAGGATTTACTAAAAGGGAAAAACGGTTATACCGATGTGATTACTGACTCTTCCGGAAACATCATTTCCACTGAGGGCGGGGCAGCAGCCATTGACGGAAATGATATTTACCTGACAATCAATATGAGTTTACAGAAAGTCGCTATGGATTCTCTGAAAAAGAACATTGAGATCATTAAAGAAAAAGCAACACCTGGAGATAAGAGAAATTTTGCAGATGCCAGTGCAGGTGCTGTAGTGGCGATGGATGTTAATACAGGAGAAGTGCTGACTATGGTTAACTTTCCTTCATATAATCCGTCCTGGTTTATTCATAATGATGAAGTCTCGAAACAAAAAAGACTGGAAGTGCTTTTAGGAAGCAAAGAGACATCATTATTCAACAGAGCCACTGAAGGGCTCTATACTCCTGGATCAACTTTCAAGCCGATCGTTGCCATTGCAGGTCTTGAAGAAAACATCATCACTAAAGATACACTGATATTTGATCCCGGACATAAGGTGATCGGAGACTGGGATTTCTACTGCCTTGAATATGTCATGTACCACTACACTCACGGATATCTTGATGTCATCGAAGCGATAAAAACAAGCTGTAATATGTTTTTCTATATTCTCGGAACGGACACAAAGATTGATGCCATTGATAAATGGGCTAAAGCATTTGGGTTAGGTGAAAAGACAGGAATTGATTTATATGGTGAATCCAAAGGAATCAGGTCAAACCCGGACTATAAATATTCACAGGAATTCGAAAAGTGGTATACCGCTGATACTGCCCAGTCCTCCATTGGACAGCTGTATCATAGTTATACCCCTCTGCAGCTGACAGTCTATACTGCGGCGCTTGCTAACGGAGGTAAGGTCCTTACCCCGTTTGTCATCGGAAAAGCCGTCAGCAAGAGCGGAGAGACCGTGTATGAGAGTGAAACGAAGTACACACAGGTACCATGGTCGCAGGAAACATTTGAAACCATCAGAACAGCGATGGCGAGCGTTGTACTGGATGGGACTGCTGAGGTTGTTTTCGGTGATGATTATCCGATCTCTGTTGCCGGGAAAACAGGGACAGCAGAAACTGGAAGAGAAGCCAATGAGTCTTCAAATGCGGTTTTCATTTGTTATGCACCAATTGAGAATCCGCAGATCGCCATTGCAGTGGTCATTGAAAACGGTGTCTGGGGGTCATATGCTGCTCCTGTTGCAAAGGATATTTTGAATGAATACTTTGGTTTGAATTACAAACATTAGTGAGGAGAGTTATGAAAGGTTTAATCCATATATATACCGGTGACGGTAAGGGAAAGACAACAGCCTCAATCGGTCTGATTATTAGAGCATTAGGCTATGATAAGAAAATTCTTTTTATACAGATGCAAAAAGCGATTCCGTCAGGTGAAATCAATGTGCTTTTAAAAAACAACAGTATTGATGTGCTAAGATGCAGTAAAATAAAGAAATTTCTGTGGGACATGAGTGAACAGGAAAAAAGAGAATATGTCAGACAGCATGAACAGGGGTTTCAAGATGCACTCAGAAAAATAGGTGAAAACAACTATGATTTAGTTGTCTTTGATGAAATCATAGGTGCAGTTAATGAAAATGCATTGAATAAGAATGAACTTCTTGACTTTTTGCATGAAAAACCGGAGAATCTTGAAGTGGTATTGACTGGACGAAATGCTTCAGAAGATCTAATTGAAATTGCTGATTATGTCAGTGAAATCAAATGCATCAAGCATCCGTTTGAAAAAGGGGTACAAGCTAGAAAAGGAGTAGAATACTAATGGCTGAGATAAAAGTGGCTGATGAATGGAAAGATTATGAAATGATTCTGACCGGTGATGGACAGAAGCTTGAAAGATGGGGGGAATATCTTCTTAAAAGACCTGAACCTCAAGCTATATGGCCTGTCAAGTCTTGGCCGAAATGTGATGCAGAATATCATCGGAGCGATAAAGGGGGAGGAACCTGGGAGTTCCTAAAGAGTATTCCAGCTAAATGGACTGTCAATTACAGACAATTGAAATTCAATGTAGAGCCCATGGGATTTAAGCATACTGGACTGTTTCCTGAACAGGCAGTGAACTGGGATTTCATGATTGATAAAATCAAAAAGGAAAAAAGAGAAATCAATGTGCTCAACCTTTTTGCCTATACCGGCGGAGCAACCGTTGCCTGTGCCTATGCCAATGCAAAAGTCTGTCATGTGGATGCTGCAAAAGGGATGGTCAATAAAGCAAAGGAGAATTTGTATCTGTCGAATCTGAAAGATAAAAATGTCCGGTTCATTGTCGATGATGTGATTAAGTTTGTGAAAAGAGAAATCAGAAGAGAGAGCAGATATGATGCGATTATCATGGATCCTCCAAGTTATGGACGAGGCCCGAATGGAGAACTATGGAAGCTGGAAGATGAATTGTTTGATCTGATTACGCTCTGCATGCAACTGCTCAGTGATCAACCGCTTTTTTTCATGGTGAATTCCTATACAAATACTTTATCACCTATGCTGGTGGAAAATATTCTGAATATGACACTTAACAACCAGTTCAAGGGGAAAGTGTCCAGTTATGAAGTCGGTTTACCCGTTAAGAATCAATCGGTCATCATGCCATGCGGAACGACAGGAAGATGGGAAAATGACTGAGATCATATTTGAGGACAATCATCTGCTGGTAGTGAAGAAACCGGTCAATATTCCTGTGATGGAAGATTCATCCAAGGATGATGATCTTCTGTCGATGATGAAAGTGTACATCAAAGAAAAATACAGTAAACCGGGGAATGTTTTTCTTGGGCTTGTCCACAGGCTTGACCGGCCTGTCGGCGGAGTCATGGTGTTTGCAAAAACATCAAAATCAGCTTCAAGACTTTCTGAACAGATCAGAAACAATCTGTTCCAGAAATCATATCTTTGTGTTGTCAGAGGAAAACTGAATGATAAAAACGGAGAATTGAAAAACTATCTTTCTAAAAATGAAAGTGAAAACAAATCGTATGTCACAGAACATCAGTCTCCTAACAGTAAACTTGCTTTGCTTACTTATGAAGTGATGAAGGAAAGTGAACTTTATTCACTGATAAAGGTGAATCTAATTACCGGAAGGCATCATCAGATCAGAGTACAGTTTGCCAATGCGGGATTTCCGATTTACGGAGACCAGAAGTATGGAACCGATCAACAAAAAGCTCAAATCGCCTTGTGGGCTTTTGAGCTTACATTATCACATCCGGTGACAAAAGAGAAAATGACATTTACTTGTGATCCCGACTATGACAGATTTCCCTGGAGTCTTTTTATATAATCAAGTTTTTTCTCCACTTCTTGCTTTGAAACGGTTGACAACCCGTTAAAAGGCAGTTCCAGGGCCTTTCCAAGGTAATATCTGGCATCAGTCAACTCACCTTTTAGCTGCATGAGTAATGCCATATTATAGTAGGCTTCTGGAAATGCAGGTTTTTTCTCAAGCAGTTTCATATACAGGTCATATGATTTATCAAGGTCACCGGCTTTCATATAGCTTAAGGCAAGATTGTCCATGATTCCTTTGCTGTCTTTATTATATTCATAAGCTTCAAGGTTCAGTTTCAGAGCTTTATCAATATCATCTCCCAAAGTGATGACATATCCATAAGCAGTATAGACTGCCGTAGACTTATGGTTTTCAGTGATTTGTTCATATAGACTGATTGACTCACTAATTAAATTCTTTTTCCAAAGGTAAAGCGCTTTGTTTGTCAACAGAATTTCTTTGTCTTTTTCCTTCATCTCACGATTTGACACTTCGTTGATGATTTCACCGCATTTATCATATTTACCGCTTTTCAGAAGAAGATAGATGAATTGATTTGCTGTGTTCATAGATGATTTCTTTACCTTATAGGCATCATACATCCTTTTCAAGGCTTTATTTGTGTTCTTGTTTTTATCATAATAACCTGCCATCATCTTATATATATCTTCTTTTTTAAATAAGAAGAATACTGTGAAATATATAATGATAATACCTGCCAGCAGCAGATACTCACGTCTGAAACTGAAAAGAATAATTCCTAAGGGGAAGAATAAATAGATTACTAAATTTTTTAATGTTTTTATAAAATTCATATATTTCTCCTTTGTCAAAGGATATTATATATCACTAAAAAACTTAATTCAAGATTCTTATTTCTCTTGACAAACAATATATAGTAAATTAAAATATGAAAGTGACTTTCGACACTAATGTGGTGGGTATAGTTCAGTGGTAGAGCGCAAGATTGTGGATCTTGATGTCGTGGGTTCGAGACCCACTATCCACCCCACAGTGGGATGTAGCCAAGTCGGTAAGGCAACGGACTTTGACTCCGTCATCCGTAGGTTCGAATCCTGCCATCCCAGCCAGGGCCATTAGCTCAGTTGGTAGAGCACATGACTTTTAATCATGGTGTCGATGGTTCGATTCCATCATGGCTCACCAAAAAGCATCTTGACAGATGCTTTTTTTTATTGTATTGATTACATTATCATAGTAAGATATTACATGAGGAGAATAATTATGGTGAATTATATCAATGTAAAAAAAGTCGTGGTCAACAGTAAATCGATTGCCAGCCGGATGAGACTTTCTGAACAGGAAGATATAGATAAAATCAATGAAATGTGTGAGCAGGCTGTCAAAATCGCCAAACCAAAAGCGATTTACAAAGTGTGCTTTATCAGCCACAGAGAAGAAACCAGCACTACGATTGATGATATTTCATTTGACAGCACCCTTATGTCAAGAAACTTCAAGGACATCAACAGAGTATTCCCTTTTATTGCAACTTGTGGAAGAGAGATCTATAACTGGGCGAATACAATTACTGATGTTTTTGAAAGATACTGGGCTGACTATATCATGGAATCAATTCTCAGAAATGCCATCAGAGATCTTTATGATGAAATCAGAGAAAAACATGGAGTTTCAAAAATTTCATCCATGAATCCGGGCTCTTTAAGCGGTTGGCCGATCAATCAGCAGCAAACACTGTTTTCACTGCTGGAGCAGCCAGATAAAAAGGTTGGTGTGGAACTGACTGAGACATTCCTCATGATTCCGCAGAAATCGGTATCAGGTATTCTGTTTCCCTCCGGCAGTGATTATGTCAATTGTCGTTTATGCGACAGGGAAATCTGTGAAAACAGAAGAGCAGAATATGATGAAAAAGTGAAAAAGCAGCTTCAGGGATAAGTTCCTTTACGATTATCAATGAAAAGATAGGATGAAAATGATGGATAAAATTAAATTCAAACAGGTTGGTAAAAATGACTGTGATTCCTTTCCACTTGGAAACGGAGATATCGGCATTAACGTTTGGGCTAAAGAAAATAATACCATTTCAATGTATATCAGTAAGACTGACAGCTTTTCTTCAGCACTTGAGCTTCTTAAGATCGGAAAAGCAGATATTCAGCTGGTAGCTGATGCTCCGTTGAAATTCCAGTATTACTCTCTTGACACTGAGGCTGGTATCTGCAAAATAAAATATGATATTGCTGAAGCAATCATTTTTGTTGACATGAATCACCCTTGTATCAGAATTCATGTCAGCAGTAAAGAAAAAATAAAAGTGAAAGTGACCAATGAAATCTGGAGAACTCATGAAAAACTGGTTGACGGGGACTGGACCAGCAGAAAAGTCGAGTATGGCAGAACAGCAGGCCAGGACAACATAGAAGAAAAAATAATCACCTATCCGGATAAACAGGTTGAAGACTATGATGACTGCATTATGTGGTATCATCAGAATCCAGACTCTCATTACGAGAATAATTTACGGCATCAGGAAATCCTTGCTTATAAAAATCTCTATGATGATCCTCTGCTATACAGGACATTCGGAGCTTGTATCATGAATCATAATAGAGAAAAGAAGGGGAAAACCCATGACATTTGCATTGGTGTTCTGACTGAAATCATAAAAAATGAGAAAAAATTTATCAAGAACCTGTACAGGCTAACAAAAAAATGTGTTGAATTAAGCTATGAAAAGTGCCTGAAAGACCATAAGAAAGTATGGAAAGAGCTGACAGATAAAAGCTTCATCCATGTCAAGGGAGATGAAAAAGCATCCCTTGTCAATTCGGGGTATCATCTGCAGAGATACATGAATATCTGTGCAGGAAAAGGTGAGTTCCCTATAAAATTCAATGGCAGCATATTCACTTTTTCAATACCGAATCATGGACAGGTATTTGATCCTGATTACAGGATGTGGGGCGGCTGCTACTGGTTTCAGAACACAAGACTCATCTACTGGAGCATGATGAATGCCGGTGATTTTGAACAGATGAAACCATTTTTTGAAATGTATGAAAAAGCCTATGACATTGTTAAGGCGAAAACAAAAGAATACTATGGAATTGACGGCCTTCTTTATCCGGAAACTATGACACCTTGGGGGACTCACCGTAATGTGGATTTCGGTTTCAAACGAGAAGGTGTTCCAAAAGGTGAATCGACTAACATGTATCTTCGATTCTACCATTCAGGCATGCTGGAACTTGTTACCATGATGATAGAGTATTATCATTTTACAAAAGATGAGAAATTCAAAGATGATGTTCTTTTGAAACATGCCAAAGGGGTTCTTGATTTCTATTTCCAGCGGTACCAGGAGAAAGATGAGAACGGGAAAATCGTTATATATCCTTCACAGGCTCTTGAAAACTGGCAGGATGCCAAAAATCCTACAGATGCAGTTGCCGGGTTGCAGCATGTGCTCAATGAACTAGGTAAACTCGAGATCAAAAATGATTTAATCAGAAAATCATTTGAAGAATATAGGGAAATGGTTCCTGACATCCCGATGTTCATGTCTGGAGGAAGACCGGATATTTATAATTTGGCAATGATAAAACCTGCTCTGTACTATGATAAGCTGGGTAATGTTGAAAACCCTGAATTATATGCTGTTTTCCCATACAGACTATTTTCATTTGAAAAAGAGAATGTGGGAATAGGAAGAGAAACATTCAGAAGAAGAAGCATCCGCAACTATTTTGGCTGGACTCAGGATGGTATACAGGCAGCAACTCTTGCTATTCCGCAAAGTGCCAGAGACTTTGTAGAAGCCAAGTTCTGCAAATGGAATGATCTGGCAAAGTTTCAGGCTTTCTGGGGACCGAACTTTGACTGGGTACCTGATCAGGATCATGGAGCAAGTGCTTCCATAGCTCTTCAGAAGATGCTTATTCAATGTGTTGATGAAAAGATATATCTGTTTGCCGGGTGGCCGAAAGAATGGGATGTGACATTTAAACTTTTTGCTTATGATAATACTGTTGTTGAAGGTGAACTGAAAAACGGTGAAGTAATCAATATTAAAACAACACCTGAAAACAGGATAAATGATATTGTGATTGCTTTTGACAAGCAACATCACAGCTGGTAAGAAGAATTTTGAATTTTATATTGAAAAGCTGATTCGGAGTAGTGTCACTTGGAAGATGAAATTTAATTTCTC
This sequence comes from Clostridia bacterium, assembly GCA_016938455.1. Taxonomy (GTDB): domain Bacteria; phylum Bacillota; class Clostridia; order DUPQ01; family DUPQ01; genus JAFGUQ01. Next base: position 459 of record JAFGUQ010000295.1, on the reverse strand, counting down.
AATTTTTGCAAATCAAGTTTCTTCGTCATTTTAAAAATAACACTTGACAAGTCGGCCCACATTCTTTAATATTTATATTGCTGTTATTTTGGCCCCTTGGTCAAGCGGTTAAGACACCGCCCTTTCACGGCGGTAACAGGGGTTCAAGTCCCCTAGGGGTCACCATTATAACGCGGCCTGGTAGTTCAGTTGGTTAGAATGCCAGCCTGTCACGCTGGAGGTCGAGGGTTCGAGCCCCTTCCAGGTCGCCAGTTTATAATTTAATACGGAGGGATTCCCGAGCGGCCAAAGGGGGCAGACTGTAAATCTGTTGTCTACGACTTCGATGGTTCGAATCCATCTCCCTCCACCACATTGATAAAGAGCCCTAGAAATGAGGTCACTGAAAAAGTCTACTGTTTTAGAACAGTGGGCTTTTTACATGTAAAATGGTATAATAAAAGTATAATAAATCGCATG
>JAFGUQ010000294.1 GCA_016938455.1 Clostridia bacterium | reverse complement strand
CAAACAAAATGCTCTATAAATATTATTGAAAATATTTTAAATACAGCAACACGAATTATTATTTTCTGATAATAAATCAAATAAATTACACATTGTCTACTTACCATATTGACAGAGTCTCACTTAAGGCTCATACTTAAACAATATATCAGTTTGAAAACACATATTTATTAAATGGGGGTGATATATGGTTTCAATCAGCATGACAACATCGTTAATTGGTCTGCTTGTTTCTCATATAATCGGAACCCTCATTCTATATGGAATCTACAGGATATATAAGAAAGACTTCAAAGGTATTCTACACTTTCTGTTATCATACTTGATCGGTAGCATTGGATTGGCCCTTGTTCTGGCAAGGCCGGTCATGCCTGTGTTCTTTGGAATCATTGTGACCAATACCATAATTCTTTTTTCCAATATAGTTCTTCTGCGGGGCATAAAGATAATTTATGGTTTCAAGCCCTCCAGGTATCTGCATATAATGTGTTGTATACTATTTGCAGGGCTTTTTACCGTTTTTACATATCTATATGATAATGTCAGCCTGCGAATTATCATTTATTCAATGTTTGCATCAGGCATTCATATGGTTGCCGCATTCTACTCATTCAGGAGCAGAAAGAACTATAAACTAAAGAGTGATTTCATATTACATGCTAATATTTTCTCAGGTTTTTTCTATATTGCAAGGATTGCAGTACTGGTTATAAGCTCGGAAGTTCATAATAGCTTTCTTGATTATCGTATTGATGCCTTAATGAATTTGTTATACATAACTTTCAGTTCGATGCTGGTCATTGCACTGATATCCCTTATCTGCAGCAAATATAACAAAGCACTGGAAGAATCCAGGAATGAGTACAGGGAATTGTTCAATAAAGCCGGGGTCAGTTTAAGGTATATCGGCCTTGACGGAAGGATAATATGGTTCAATGAAGTTGCAGCTTCAATCCTTGGCATGAAGGTTGAAGAGTTAAAAGGCAGGGCATTACAGGATGTATACCCGGCTGACTATGCCAAAGCATTGCATGAAGAGATATTGAAAACTGTTGAGTCCAAGAACCCATTCAAATCCACAGAAATATTAAAAGTTGATGAAAGTAACAGGTATTTTGACAGTACATTTAGCTGTATATACAATGATGGCGAAGAATTACTCGGTATACAAATAGTATCCAATGATATAACTAAGATGAAGAAAAGCGAGATTCTTCTGAACAAAAAAGAGGAAGAACAAAGTCTGCTGCTCAAGCAGGTGGGAACGGGAATCGTTGTACATGCAAATGATTCATCAATACTGTTCAGCAATCAGATTGCTGAAGAAATTATAGGCTTATCAAGCAATGAAATGAGTATGAAGAAAGCCAGCAGTGAAGTCTGGAGATTTATATCGGAATCAGGCAGTTTGCTTGAGGTTGATGAATATCCGGTTTCTTTGGTGCTAAGAACCAAAGAACCTTTCAGGCATTATGTTATAGGTAAAATTTCTACTATCACTGAAGAAATCAAATGGGTTGATACAAATGGTTTTCCAATATTCAACAGTGATGGAAACCTGGACAGGGTGGTCATCAGTTTTACTGATATAACTGAGGAAAAAAGAAACTCAGAAGCACTGGTTGAAAGCGAAGCAAAGCATAAGTCAATGATTTCAGGAATATCCGATGTCATAGCGATTGTAGGCAAGGATGGAAAAATAAAGTATCAGAGTGAGAACAGTATAAAAAATTTCGGATGGACAGCGGATGAAACCATTGGAAACGATTTTCTCAGCTTTATATATCCGCAGGATTGTGATGAGATATCTTCCATTTTCAACAGCCATGGAAACGGTGAAGCAGATACATTGGATGTTGAATGCAGGTTAAAATGTAAGAACGGGGAATACAAATATATACAGATGTCCGCTCGCAATATGATTGAAGATCCTGCAATTAACGGAATATTGATAAATTATAGAGATATTTCTGAGAAAAAAGCCAATGAAAGAATTTATGAACAGGTTATAAGAACTGCCATGGATGGCTTCTGTCTCATTGACCCCGACGGTAACATAGTGGATGTCAATGAATCCAACTGCAGGATGAGCGGTTATTCAAGATCTGAATTGATAGGCAGCAAGATTTTTGAATTTGATTATTACCAAGACCAGAATGATGTGAGTGCTCATATCAGTGAAATTATCAAGAGTGGTTTCCAGCGGTTCGTTTCAAAGCTAATACATAAGGATGGTCATGTTGTTGATGTTGATATAAATGTCACATATCTTCCGCAAAGCGACAGATTCTTTGTTTTCATTCATGATATCACTGATGAAATCAGGCTTGAGAAACAGGCAAGGAACCAGCAGAAACTAGAAGCCATCGGTACACTTGCAAGCGGGGTTGCCCACGAAATCAACAATCCGATAAACGGGGTCATGAACTATGGCCAGCTGATTCTGGACAATAATGAGCTGGATAAAGAAACCAGGGAATATGCAGGTGAAATTATTGCTGAGACAGAAAGAATAGCTTCAATAGTCAGAAACCTTCTGGACTTTTCACGTCAAGGATCTGAGGTAATGAAGGCAGTGGACATCACTGAAATAGTTAAAAAAACAATAACACTTATCAGTACGGTTATTAAAGCCGACCAGATTGAAATTGAATGCAACATTGAAAGCGGTCTGCCTTCAGTCATGGGCATAGAACAGGAAATAAGGCAAGTGCTCATGAATCTTGCTATTAACGCAAAAGATGCACTCAATGAGAAGTATAGTGGCTATCACAAGGATAAGAAAATGGTGATATCAGCCAGGAGGCACATCGAAAATGAGCAAAATCTAATTAGGATATCTGTAGAAGACAGTGGAAACGGAGTTCCCGAAGAGATCCAGGAAAGAATAATGGAACCATTTTTTACTACAAAATCCAGATTCAATGGTACAGGCCTTGGATTATCGATAAGCTATGGAATAATCAAGAAACACAAAGGTAACCTGACCTTTGACACAGGGGTCGGTGCGGGAACCAGATTTTATATCGATCTTCCCATTTAAGATACATAAGGATAATATTCATAAAGCAATAATAGATTCATATCCGGATACTATGAAATTGATCACAATGACTGCGGTGAATTCGACTTTGTACTGAAAGCGTGGGAAAACGGAATCTTTTCCCATGATGTGGAT